>CANDSI010000023.1 GCA_947388575.1 uncultured Mycoplasma sp. | reverse complement strand
ATCCAAATTTTCAACATCATAATTTCCTGTATCTTCTATAAGATCAAACGATATGTCTGAATCATCTTCAATACATAGATTCAGTAATAAATCAGTATATATATTTTTATATTTATGCAAATATTTTGGCATTAAATCAACACTCGTTATAGTTTTATTTTGCTTTATTAATTCCATATATTCTTCTTTATATGAATCAATTAAAGATAATTTATCTATATCAGTAGAAAAATCTTCCCTTTTAGGCATAGGAACAATATCATTTAAACATGCTAAAGTTTGAAAAACAGCACTATACGCATTATTTCTTTTAAATATTTTATTTAATATTTTCTTAAATTTCACAATCACACCCCCAAAAAGTTAGATTTATAGGGATATATTTTAACATAAATCCCTACAAAAAACAATTTCAATTAAAAAAGCTAATTCAAGTATTTATTTGAATAGCCCACGATAATATTTAAATATAACAAAAATTAAAACCTATTGTATTTTAATTCATTAGCCAACAAAATTTATAATTTTCAAAGTAATTAGTTCTATCAAATATATTGCCAAACTTTTCAAAAATAAAATCTAATCTCTCTTTATCATTGTTATTTATTGCCTCTTTTACTTTAAGAAAGAACTCATAATAAATTGTAAATGCGATTTCTTTATGAAAATTATCTGGTATATTATCATTAAATAAACCCTTAAATATTCCTCTATACATAGCTTGTTCTTTTATTTTGTTATCTCCATCCCAAGTGTACCAGCAAATACCTCTAAAATCTAATGCTCTAAAACTTACTTTACCACCATCAGTATCAATAAAGTAAGGCTCATTATCATTAACTATTATATTATTCAAATTAATGTCTTTATGAATGAAAGATGGAGTTGTCATATATACATAATCTTTTAATTCATTAAAATTCTTAACTATTCTATTCGCATCAATGTTCCTATTATTTTTTACACTATTAAATTCTTTTATTAATAATTCAAATTCATCATCACATTTTTTAATTAAATCTTCTTTATTAACACTTATAGCCTTAAACTTTGATATATAAGTTCCTACCTTTTTACCTATTATTTCAATTTCTTCTAAATCTAATTCTTTAGTAGATTCTAAGAGTGTTTGACCTTCTATATACTCATAAATAGCATAAGTCTTATCATATACTTTTAAATATCCCATAGCAGGTAGATATGCTGTTGGAACTTTTAAGTCAACATAAGTTTCCCTTATATATTTTAAATCATATATTCTATTATTTTTATAGATTTTAACAAAGTATGTCTTGTCATTTGTTTTGCAAATATATCTAAGAGCAGTTGAATGGCCTCTTAAATCTTTAATAACAGAAGTACAATTTTTAAAAAAATCTATACTATCTAATAATATTTCTTCATTTGAAATAAAATTTAATTTATTTATAGTATCTATACCAATTATTTCATTAGCTAAAGTAACTAAATTATTAAATAAACTTATTTGTCCTTTATGATGTGCATCTATACCATATAATACTTTAATATTATAATTTGAAGCAATTTTCCAAAATTCTCTACATGGATAAGCAACATTAGTTAATCTTTCCTTTTGTTTCTCAATAGAATCATTGTTTAACACTTTATCTTTGTAATACGTATTGTTAAATATTTTACATAAATTTATCTCAAGTGGAATATTATATTTCTCTGCAATCTGACATATTTTATGAGCAACTAGAGCTTCATCATCATCAAAACTATCTTTTCCGAGCATATAAATATCTGGATGAGCAATTATATCTGGAATTCCTAATTTTATTGCTTCTTCAATATAAGATACATAAGTTAACAGTTCTTCCCTATCAAAATTATCACGATTTCTAAAACATTTTAAATTGCCTTTTTTGTCATATATGAAGTGTTGACCTAATATTAATTTATCGGTTTCTTCCTTTAATTCTTTAAGATTTTCTTCTTCACCAGGTAAATATTCTACTTCATAACCACTTTCAATAATAATTTTATCAGCATATTTTGCTTTTAATTTTTTAATATTAGATAGATATTCACCCTTTTCACTATATAACATTCTAACATTATCTCTAATATCTATTACTTTCTTTTCTGGGCAATGATCGGTAAATGCTATTTTTTTAAAACCCATTTTTATATACTCTTTTACATATTCTTCATCTTCTATTATATCAGCATGTTTACATCTATAAGTATGCGAATGAAAATTATAATTTTGCATATTTATCACCTATTCCTAAAATAATTATATCAAAAATTAGTAATAATTTATAGTTAATATAGTTATTTAAAAAAGAAAAAGTTGCTGTTACGCAACTATATTATCTTATTTTACCTCGATTATCTCTTCTAAACTCATCTACATCAAAATGTCTTAATTCATTTATAGTAATATTATTAGCACTAAGTACTTCGTTTAAAAACTGTTCAATTACACTATCTGATAATCTGACATTTGAACACTTAGTTCTAACATATCTTGTTAGTTCCATTACAATTTCTAAATTTCTTTTATTAAGTATTTGCTCAATTTGTTGTGGGATTCCACGATAAATTTTACGTCTTATCATTCTATACCATTCATCGCTTGTTAAAATTTGAGGAGTATCTGCTTTAGTTTTTGCTTGTTCTCTAACTAGAAAATCAAATATTAATCTTTGCTCATCATCCATTATCATTCTGCTAGATAATCCGCTTTTATTTAAAGCCTCATCAACACTAAACATAAAATGTTCAAACATATCTCTATCCATTCCAGATGGATAAACGCCATTTGTTAAACCTACTCCAATAAAATCAAATACATATAAAGGTCTTTCAGGTTGCGGAGTATTATTCTTTTGATTAATAATTGAATTAGGGATAATGCTTATAGAACATCCAGTAGCCTTTAAATAATCATCCATTCTCATAGTTAAAATATTAGATTTGTTTTGAAAATATAATATTCTTTCAACTTTAGCCTCTAATTTTTCTTTTTCTTCCAATAATTCTTTTTGTGTTAAATCATTCCCCATAAATTAAACCTCCTATATTTATAATTATATCATGTATTTCTAGTTTTGATAATTAGATAAATTTATTTTAGTAAATTTTGATGTGGTATAAAAATTAATCTTTATTTAAAAATATTTATCTTTTTAAACAAAGTAAGCACTTCTACCATTAAATTTACACTTTTTTACCAATCTCTTTGGCGATTCAGCAATAACACTCCCCATCTCTAAATTATCATATTTTAAAGATTGACTTAAAGCAATATTAGCATCATTACATTCAAATATATGATATCCATTCAATTTTCCAATCAATATCATATATTTAAAATACTCCATACGCTGACTTAATATATTAAAGTTAACTATACGCATTCTATCAAGTAAATATGCAGTATGTCTTTTTTTCTCACTCTTAGTCAATTGTGGAAACTTACTAGAAGGAAGAGCTGCAAAATCAACATATTCACAAATTCCTTTATAAGTTATTCCTCTACTTTGTAAATATGCAATCGTATTATCTAAATCTTCATAAGTTTCAGTAGGAAAAGCACTCATGAGAATTGTATCAACATACTTACCAGCCTGTAAAAGAAGCCCAGCATAATAATCATATTGCTCTAATGTATGATTTCTTCCCATCATTTTAAGCAATCGGTCGCTAGCGGTTTCCAATTGCATACTAACACTCTTTACCTTCGGATTACTTACCAATTCTTGGATTAACTCAGGATACATATTAGCAACACACAATTCATTAACATGAATAGAAAACAAACCCTCTTCTTTTGATATTTCATGAATAAGTTTATGTAGTATTTTATTTTGATATAAATCTATCCCATATAAAGTTGGATTTTCCCCACTTAAAGTAATAATTCTTGTTCCATTACGAATAAGACTTCGTAAATGTTCTAAAGCTTCTTCATAAGGGACAGAAATAACTTTAGATTTATTGTAATTTGTCTTACAAAAAGTACATCTATTACTACAACCATCTTCTAAAAAAAACTGTATAGCAACATTACTTTTATAAAGTGGTCTCGTTCTATTTGCAAGTCTTGTTTTATAACTATTTCTTTTATTTTCGGATGCTATATAATTAAAAACTGGTATAATAAAATCTTTATTTTTTATTATTTTAAAAGAATCATCATCTTTTAAATTAGCAAATAAATTATCAAACTTTGTCAAACATCCAACTACAATTACTTTCGTTTTTTGAGGTTTGCATTGTTTCAATACAGATAAATCTTTTAAACATTGCACTATTGTATCTGAAACACCAGCACATGTAATATAAAGTAAATAATCAGACTCTTCTAATTTATTAGTTTTTTCAATACCATAATCTTGCAACATATCTACAAATTTCATTTCTAAAGTATCTTCTCTTACACAGGCATTTCCAAGAATTGCTAGTTTCATTTTTTCATCCCCTTTTTTCATTTTAGATAATATCAAATTTAAAATAATTCATTATCTGTATTTTCTATAAATTTTTCTTTCTCTAACTGGAAATTCACTCCCATATAAATCAACAAATTTGTTTTTAGAGTTATCACCAATAGCCACTAATGAATCTCTTATTGCTTCTGTATCGACGACTCGAATATTCTTTCCAATTAAGTCTTTAATATCTTTTGCTTTAGTTCTTTCTATTAGAAACATTAATCTTGTTATATCGCTTAATAAAGATGTATTAAACTCATAATGAGCTGGAAAGTATTTTACTTCAACTTCAAATTGAATCCACACTTTCGGACTATCTGCTATGACATCAGTAATTATAGCATTTGCAGTAATCATAAATTTTCCCCCTTAATAATGGGGTATATTATAACATTAAAGTCTATATTAGTCAAATTTCGCTTAAATGTTATGAGTTATCAAAATTTTTTTAAATTCTTCTGAATTTACTAAAAATCCAAACACATCTTCATTATTGAATTGATTTGTTTGCATTAATATTTGATAAGTATCATCTAAACTAATATTTGATTTTTCTAATGTGTGATTTTCTTTCATAATTTTAGCTAATCTACTAAAATTATATGTTTGATAATGCTGCCCTTCTAAATTTGAAGAAGATAATTCAAAGCGACGATCTAATAATCTAATTAATGTTTCTGCATCTAACATAATATCCCTATTACTTTCTAAAATATCACACACATATTCAAATAAATTTATAGAAAACTCACAATCTGCTTGTTGTATTGCATCTATATAATTAAAATTACTAGAAATAAAATTATTAATATTACTTAGTGGCTGTGGGATTAACTCTTCATTTTCAGAAAGTACCAATCCTATCCAATCACTAAATTTTCTATTATATATTTTACTTAAATTCATACTTATTAACTTAATTAATAAGTAATAAAAAAAATCGTCTTTGCATCCATATTCATTAACTTTACGTTTTATAATGCTTAATCTATTATCTACTTTATAACCATCAGCAGTTAGACCAGGTTGGCTACTTATCACTGCTTGAATACTTTTTAATATACTTGTAATTTTTAACACATTCATTTTCTCCTTAAAAACTTATAAATGATTATAATTTTTGTTTTTTTAAATTAATAACTAATAACAAAACTACAACTTGGTAAAATTCTAATCTTCGTTTTAATTCGTCATATTTTTTAGTTTTCCCTTTATAAACCCTTAATTGATAATTTAATTCTCTATTTAAAATTTCTAATTTATTCATAAAACCCCCATTTAATGGTTTATTATTATAAAATATTAGATTTTTAAATTCAAGAAAAAGAGTTCGACAAATTTCGACAAAATTTAATGCACTACATTATTATAAATAATTCTTATATAATTTAAACGAGTCAATTTCTTCGCCTGGATAATCAAATAAACCTAACTGATTAAATTCTATATAAAACGGCTTGAATATTTTCTTGATTTTATTTTGCATATCACATATTTCATTATACTTCTTATCAATATGTAGAGTTATATGAAAAATAAAATTATCTGGATTATAGTGTTCTTTTGGAAATTTATTATAAAATATTTTTTGCAATTCTTTTAAAGATTCGTTTTCTTCAATTCCTAAATATAATACATAACTATTATTTCTACCATTCATTATTTTTACATCATTAACTTTTAAACTTATTTTTTCAATGTTAATTGTTTTAATCAGATTTATAAGCTCTTCTTGATTATCCTTATCAGTAGCAAAAATTGTAAGATGATATGGCAGATTATCTAGTTTATATCTATTTTCATCATCAATTCCAAAAAGTACTTTACATGTACTAATTTCAATATCTTTCATTAAATTATCTATCTTATTCAATCCTTCTTTAGTAATTAAACTTATTAAAGTTATTTTTTACTCATGTTTTCACCTACTTTATCAATTAACTTATAATTTTTTTTCATATATATAGGCTTTTTCAGTCATTATACTACCTAATTTTCCATATTCCTTATTTTCAACTACCGTTTCATAAATCTTTTGACATCCTAATGACTCGTATATATAGTAACTACATGATTCATCTGTTAATATTTGAAGATTTTTCATATTGTCCTTTTTTGCTAGTTCAAATACTTCCACTAATAGTTTTTTTCCTAATCCTTTACCTCTTAAACTTTTATCTATTATTAACATTGATACTTCACCATCAAAGTAATCTTTTAATTCATCAGGTACATAATAGTAGTTATCTTCATATTCTTTTAATGCTTTTAAATCTTTAATTTCTTTGCTCTTATATAATTGTTTCTTTATAAATGTATAAAATCTCTTCTTTAATAAATGTTTTTTTGATTTATCCTTAGAATACCCTGCAAAGCCCATAAGTTTCCCATTTTCTCGATAATAAACAAATTTTTCGGTTTCTTCTAATACTTCCATTAAATAAATCCAAGCACATAAGTGCCTAGAAGCACCCGATTCCTTTTCTCCCAATTCCCATTCATCTTCTAATAATTTAACTGCTTGTATCATATCCTTATATTTCATAATCTTACTCCCATCAAGTATTAATATTATATAAATAATTATAACATTTTAAGAAATATAAAAATAGTATATCTTATGAATTTAAAAGAAAAAAACAAAGTTCATCACTTTGTTCTAATCTTTTCATCATTTGATCTACCAACTATATAATCAAAAGATACTCCATAATACATTGCAATATATAAGATTTTAAATGTTGTAGGCATACTCGTACCATTTTCATAATTTGCGTATGTCTTTTGAGAGAAACCAATTTCTAAGCCTAAAGTCTCTTGTGTAAGACCATTATCTTTTCTTAATTTTAATAATCTATTTCTCATTACATCTTCATTAATTCTTTTAGGTTTTACAAAAGTATTAAAATCACTCAAACCTAATAAGTAATCTAAACTTACTTTATAATAATTAGCTAATTTATTAGATACTTTTAAAGGTAAATCATTTATTCCTCGTTCCCACTTAGAATATGTATCTTCTAAAACATCTAAATACTTTGCTACATCTTTTTGGTCTAGCTCGTTATCTAATCTAAGTTCTGCTAGCCTAGTCTCTATATCACGCATCTACTCTCACCTATAATAATTTTAAGTCAAAAAAATAAAACTCTTGACATATCGGATTGTATTGGCTAAAATAATAACTAGAAGTAGTACATAAATATTTTGTGCTACTTTTTTGTTTTTGTATAGGTTTTTGTTAAAGGTTGTGATAATTATGATATAATTTAGTGGGATACAATAAAAAAAGAAGTTTATTTTGGCTCTTTAACTTCCTTTTCAATGGTTATCTTAATATTATGAGTTTTTGCGATTTTTAATAATGTTTCAACAGATAAATGAGATTGTCCACTTTCGAGCATTCTCACACTCCTACCACTTCTATGAATAGTTTTACCAAATTCTTCTTGAGTTAGATTAGTCCATTCACGCATCATTTTACATATATCATTTGGGCTATATTCTGTTGCTTGAAACTTCATTTTAATCCCACCTTCTCACGATACCATGTGTATTGTATCTCATTTGCTCATTTAAAAGTTGATTTTAGGAATAACCTTTTCCTAATAGAAAGGATACATTATGAAACAAGAAATAGAAGAATTAGATTTATTATATGGAGTTACTATATATGATACTATGCTCAAATATAATAATTTTTATGCAAGAAACTTAAAAGAAAGGAAAAAGATATATGAGACTTTAAACAATTACTTTATTAATTTAGAAACTATTAAAGGTATTGATTCAGATAATGTAATAAAAATTGGTTTAAAGTTATTAGAAAGTGAAGATATTAAAACTGATATTAAAAATGGCAATATAAATAATGAACTAATTGATACGCAACTTAAAAATATTAATTTTAAGAAGTATATAACTCCAATAAAAGAAAACGAGTTAGCTATTCGATATATTGAACATGATAAACTTGAAAAACGAACTCTGTTTAGTATAGTTGATAAAAATATATATAATTGCCAATTATTATATAGAGATTTTGTTCAATTATTTATGATGAATTATGCGTTTCCTAAAAAAATTAGAACTATGAGCTCTTATAATTATTGTTTGAATTTTATAAACTCTATAAATCTGTTATATTATGAATTAGAGAAAGTGCTAAAAGTTGATAGAGACACCTTATATTATTGTGGTTTACATGTGTTAAATCACAAATATACAAAAGATCTTTTATTTCCAAATAGTTTTTCAACAAAGTTTAATTTAGATAATATAACGAGAAATATAAAGCAAAAATTATATAGTTTTATTTTAAGAGCAATACATTTCATTAATAAATATTACAATATCTCAATACCTAAATATAATTATAATAATATGTTTTCATCTTTAATGAGTGTAACAAAATTAGATTCTGATAAAGAAATAATTTTATTAATAATGAAAAACTTAACAATTGAACAAAAAGTATTTATATTTAAACTTGCATCTCATCTTAATGCTGTCGACAAAAATTATGAACTCAATGAATCTGAATTAAATCAAATTCATAGCATTATATCAGTATTACAAAAAAATAAAGATATATGTATCTATTCTCAAATTACTGATGATATTTATAAAGAAATAATCGAGCAAAATGCTCTAGGAGTGTTAGAATATTGCGATAATAAAGGATTAAAATTAAAAGATTATATATACTCTTCTGAGTTTGATACTCAAAACATTAAATTGTTTGTTTCGTTTTCTATAAATTATAAAGGATTTGATTATAAGTTTTCATTAAGAAAGTTCAATAATAAATATGCTTGGAATGTAAAACTTAAAAATGGTAAAAATTATAAAATATACCTATATTTAAAAGATGATTACAAACACATTATTGAATCAATAATGTATGAGGATTAAATATTTAAATAAATTAAATATCAATAATATTATTAATACAAAATAAAAAAAGAGTACGAATTTATATCGTTTTATAAATCCATACTCTTTTTAAATGCTAAACTAATAATTCTTTTAAAATGCTATATATAACATTAACTACAATAGAATTTCCTGCTTGATGATACAAATTTGTTTCGCTACATACATTATATGCTTTTTCATAATCTAAATCATCAAAACCCATTAATCTCCAACATTCTTTAGATGTTAACTTTCTTATTCTCATTAAACCTCACTTTCTACTAAAATTTTGCTATTATCAGCTGTATTACATGCAGTTAATGTAGGTGAATATCCTTTTGGTGAGAATATTCTTTGAGACATAGCATATTTTGCATGCTTATCTCTCCCACAAACACCACCTTTTAAATATCTTTCTAAATCAACCTCATATTCTATATCATCCCTAGATTTATGCTTAAAAATTAATTTGCCATTATCTTCTTTGTATTCTGAATTAGTTAAATAATATTTTTCATCTACTTCATCTTCTAAAAAATCATT
>CANDSI010000022.1 GCA_947388575.1 uncultured Mycoplasma sp. | reverse complement strand
AGACTTATTTCAGTTAATTTATTAAAAACTGAAATTCATTTGAAAATTGGCAAAATTTTAAAAAAATAAAATTTTGCTATTGCCTTTTATTAATTTTATGTTATAATTAAATAGCAATTTGTGAGATGTCTCCTTAGCTCAGCTGGTAGAGCAACTGACTCTTAATCAGTGGGTCTAGGGTTCGAATCCCTAAGGGGACACCATTGATTTGTTTCGGGATTGTAGCTCAGCTGGTTAGAGCGCACGCCTGATAAGCGTGAGGTCGGAGGTTCAAGTCCCCCCAGTCCCACCATTTATGGCCAGTTGGTGAAGCGGCTTAACACACTGCCCTTTCACGGCAGCATTCACGGGTTCGAATCCCGTACTGGTCACCATTTTGTTAATTAGCCCTTAAATAGGGCTTTTTTAATACTTATTTTTATTTTACGTAACAATTACGTAACATTTTCCTTTCTAAAATATTTTTAGTTTAATATGTTTTTGGCTTTATCATTACTCTCTTTTTCATAAAGATGAGCATAAGTTTTCTTTATAACTTCGATAGTATCTCCTAAACGTTGAGCTATTATTGAGTATATTTCTTCAAGAGGTATTCCTTTTTTTAGACCTTCGTTTAATAAATAAGAAGCATGAGAATGTCTTCCGAATTCGTGATGGGTTAAACGCACTATTTTTTTGCTAGGATATTTTTCTTCTAATTTATCATAATAGTAATTTAATTTATCATCAATTCTATTTTTATATATAGAAGAGTAACCTCCAAATAAAAACCAATCTTTATTAAAACCTTCCATTTGTTGATAAAATTGAATTAATTCTGAGATGTATTTTTTGCTTTGTTTTGCTAAATATATTTCTCTTATTTTTCCATTTTTAATTGAGCCTATTTTTTCGCCACCATCTTTTGTTCTTGAATAAGTTTCGTCAAAAGTAATAGAATCATAATCTAGTAAAATATCATTAATTCTTAATGCTCTTTGTTCTCCTTTACGAGGTCCATGCCAAAACAGAAAATTGAAAAATTTATACCAAAACTGGTCATCTACAACACTCATAAATAAATTAAATTCTTCTTCGGTTTGATATCTTATTTTTGCTTTTTTATTTTTATTTTCGTTTGGATTTTTAAAACAACCTATGACTCTTGAGTAATTTATTTCTATCAATCCGTTCATATAAAGATATTGGAAAAATTCAGATAGGGTAGTGTGCCAACTATTTTTAGTTTTTATAGCATACAAATCATTATTTTTAGGATTAATTAATTTGTTGCTTTTTTCGTGCCATATTTGAGTTTTTTGCAATGTTAATTCTTCAGGATATAAATCCCCAAAATCTTCTTGTATATGCAATAACCAGTTTCTTTTATCGGTATAAGTAGAACTTCCTCTAATATAATCTTGCTTATATTCTATAAATTTTGGGAAATAATAATTCAGAGTTTTATTTGTATAAATAATTTTTTCCAATTTTAAATTGTTTTTAGCACGCTTTGAATGTTCTAATATATATTTTATAGGGTCATCTAGAAAAAGTCGTTCTTCAGCCTCTGCTTCACGTTTTAACGCGAATACTCCAGATTTATATTGCTTTATTTCATTATTTATCTCATATCTATCAGAAAAATACCAAGTTGCAGTTCCATTTTTAGTTTCTTTGTTCCATTCTTCTTTAGTTTTTTCTATTTGTATTTTGTTTCCATTTTCATCTTTAATAGTCTTATATTTCTTAACTTGAAATACAGCCATATTATCATCTCCTTATTTACTTTTTAATTAATATTTGGTAAAATAGAAGACATGAAAAGCCCTTTGTGTATAATTTTAGGTGACTTTAAGCGGTTTTTCATAGGGGATTCATATCTCCAAACCTCTACTTGTTCCAGCAAGTAGGGGATTTTTTATTTTTATATAAGAAAAAGATACCAAATATGGTATCTTCATTGTCCTACTTAAAGGACCATAGTCTAACTAATTGCCTCACTAAAGAGGCTCAAGTTATGTATTAACTATACCATATTTTATGCAAAAAGTCAAATTTTATTCTGATTTTTCATCAGATAATTTGATATTTGTATATTTTTTAACGATTTCTTTACTTATAATTTTCATAGTTTTACTATTACATTTTGCTCTTCCTATAATATCAAATTTATTTTTAGGATGTATTATTTTTTTCTTGCTAATAGTTGTAATTTGATTTATACAAGCATAAGAATTTTTAGCATAATTTGAATAATATTCTATCATTTTCTGGAGCATATTTAATTCATTTTGCTTTTCGACAGCTTTTTCCATAATATCTTTAGAATCAATAATTTCTTCAATTTCAACCTTTAATTTTTCGATATACTTGTTAAGTCTTTTTGTAAACTCTTCTATAATTAATTCACTCAAAGGCAGATTATGACTTTTCTTTTGAGATGTTAAGGGTAGGATTGTAATAGAATCACTTTTCGTACTATCAAATTTTTCTAAAACAATAGCAAAATGAGGATTACTTAATTCAGAACCAATATTTATTCCAAAGTCTACTTTAATTATCGTTCCGTAATCAAATCTAGGATATGAACTATTTATTTGTTTTTTATTTTCATTTTTAAAATTTCTTGAAGTTTTATAAAGCCAAGTATCTATATGTTCAAATTTTGCATTATTAGAATCATCTGATATTTCTTTAAAATTATCACAAGCCTTGTCAATATTTTTATATGTTTCCTTTTCTTTAATTTCTGTATTCATTTATATCACTTCCTTTCATTTTCAATACATTCTTTTATAAATTTAATATATCTATCAGCTTCATCTTCGTAATCTTGTCTATGAAATTCAATTAAGTCATTATCAAGTTGATTTAGTTGATTTAATTTGATGTGTGCAAGTTCGTGAAGAATCGTTTCTTTTTTTCTTTTGTTAGAAAGTTTTTTATTTATTAGGATATCATAAATACCTTTATAATAATGCACAAATCCATTAATACCTTTTGGCATATCAATATATGTGATAGTAGCATTATAATGGTTTAAAACCTCTTCTTGACCAATTACCCCTGTTAGTAATTGTTTAATCATAACTTAATACTCTCTTTCTATTAAGTACGATACTGCCTTGTACTTTTATTTATTAATTATTTCTTCTATACATTTATTAAATATTATATTTGTAGCATAACAATCAATTAAACTTCTATGGTTAGTGTCTAAATATAAATTACACATCTGTCTACATATAGTTTCTAATTTATAGTCATTAGGCTCATTTTTAAACACTTTTTTTGCTAATTCATAAACATCATAGATTTTAGTTTTATTTTCAATAATATTAGAACCGTTACAATATAAAAATTTTAAGTCAAAACAAATATTATAGCCAACTATACTAAAACCATCTACAAATTTATCAAAGTCTTCAATGATTTGATTAATAGTAGGCATATCTCTTACCATATCATTACTAATGTTATTAATAGAAGTTATATTATGTGTTATTTCGCTTTCGGGATTTATTAAAGTTGTAAAGCATTCAATAGGTTCAAAATCTATATATTTTATAGCTGATATTTCAATTATCTTATTACGACTAGCTTGTAATCCAGTTGTTTCGATATCAACAACAATGTATTTGAATAGTTTTTCTTTATTGAAACTTTTTCCAATTTTAGCAATTGATATATCATTTAAATTTTGTAATGATTTTTTTTTGATTTTATTTTGTGATAGAACTATTTTATGTTTTGGAATTGAATTAACTTCATTTTCAAATGATATAGCTTTTTTTAATAAATTTAAATTTTTATCTTTATTTTCGCCAATTTTTTCGAAAATACCATAGATATAATCATTTAATGATTCTTTATGAAACCATAGACCAAAATCGGTAGTACTATATAAACTATTTTTTTTTATTGAAGAATTAAGTAAATTTTTTCGAAAATGTTCAAAATTAATGGTATCAATTAGTTTTGTTATATCTTCATATAAATTATTTTTTTCTTTAATACTTCTAGTATGTTCAATTTTGCTATATAATAATACAATTTCATTATATAGATTCTTTTGTTCTTCATTGCATTTATATTCGTTTTCGATTTTTTCTTGTAACTTCATGTTTGTTTCAGCAATTTTTTCTTTTATATTTTTTATAATACCTAACATATATAAATACCTAATTTCCTTTGTTTTCTTCTTGTTTATCAATTAATTTTCTACGTTCTATAACCATATTTTTTACCCATTCCTTATCTATATCTGGTAAATCTTTATAAGCACTTAATAATGCGTCTATGTTTTCACTATCTTTGTTTTTTTCTTTTCTTTCTATTAAATCCGATTTTTCAATATTAAAATAGTTTGCTAACATTTCAATTTTATCAATGCGAGGATATTTTTTTGCATTAAGCCAATCTGATAAAGTTGTATAGGGTATATCTAAAACTTCACATACAGCATTTCTGTCTTTATTATTTAAGTCCATATAGTGTTTTAAATTCTTAGCAAATATTTCTTTATTTCCTAAATCACTCATGTTTTTTCTCCTTTCGCAAACAATTATACACTAAAAGCATAATAATTTCAAGAAAAAATAAAAAAAATTACGCAAAAAGCAAAAATAATTGTTGACATAACGCTAAAAGCGTGATAAACTTGATGATGTAAGGAGGGAAAGAATGAAGGCAACATTAAAAGCTATTAGAGTAAATAATGGTTGGTCACAAGAAGAAGCTGCATCATTATTTGGCATAAGTGTAGCTACGATACAATATTATGAATTAGGAAGAACTTTTCCAGATGTTCCAATAATTAATAACATAATAAAGGTAACAGGATTAAGCTATGATGACATTATTTTTTTACCTACAAAAGACGCTAAAAGCGTAACGAAGAATGACTCAACAAATGATACATCAAAAGAAATAGAGGAGACATAATGAAAGAAAATAAATATTATGTTATATTGAATATCTTAATAATTGAACTTGGTATTATAATAGGTATCTTAATAGGAATATTAATTAAATAAAAATAACTATTCCAAAATAGTTATTCAGTAAAATGATTTAAAATTATAGTAATAAATGTACTAATTATTATTGAGACAAACATTAAAATTATAGGCAGTTTAATGGATTTAAAATTATCTTGTCGTTTCGCTTTAACATTATCTTTTTTGACAGATATATAATCTTCAATAAAGATTTTACCTTTGTGAGAAACACAATATCTATTTTCGCCTCTAAGATAGTGGATTTCAACTAATTCTTCATCTTCAAGACATTTAATAATAGTATTGATTTTACCATAATTCCACTTTAAAACATTAAATAATATTTCCTTAGAGATAAAAGTATCAGGACATTCTTCAATACAATTTAACATAGTTATTTTATCTTCTAACATTATAAAATTTTATACCTCCATTCAAACTTCATTATAAAAGAAGTAGGAGGAAAAATCAATTAATGATACATCAAAAGAAATAGAAGAAGGAGAGTAAAGAATGAAAAAATATTTCAAATATATCTATAGCGATAGTTTAGATGAAATGGTAGTAAAGGAATTTGCTTATAAAAATAAAAAATATGAATGGGATGATTTAGATTTAGTTTACTATAATGTAGATTCTGATGAAGATTATTTTCAGGAAGTGCCAAAAGGTGCAGAAATGTAAATAATAAGTTCGAAATGGGACTAAATTAAATATTAAAAAACTTGCTGGAACAAGTAATATACACAAAGGGAGAGATAACCATAAAAAATTTTATTGAAATAGAAGAAGCTTGCAATTATCCGTTTGTAGATACAAATCTAATAAGAATAATTCTCGGCGGAGTATCTAAAAGCAGAGCTGATAAGTTCAGAATGGAGCTTGAAGAAAAGTTAGACAAAGAAATGGTATTAGCAATGCAAGAAACAGACAAAGATAAGCAAATTAAAGCTTTAGCTAGTTGTTATTATTACAACGATACAAGACCTCATAGAGTGCCTATTAAAAGAGTTTTAGAAAAGGCACATATAGATTTAGATTATGTTAGAAAAGAAGCTAATAAGATGCGGAGAGCACGTTTAATTGAGAATAGAGAATATAAAGGAGTAAGTCTTAATGAAAACAACACGATTAGCACTTAAATCATGGATAATTGATATTTTATCAATAATAATTTATTCATATTTAATGATTATATCTTATCTAGTTTTGGGGTAGAAATATGAAAAAACGCAAACAAAAAGTGCGAAGTAGTGTAGTAACATCGCACAAAATAAATAATCTCACAAATTATTTATGGATAAATTATACTACAAATTTTTAGAAAAGTAAAGGAAGCGAGGAATCTAATGCATGAAATGAACAATATAGAGAGATTTTCTTTCTTTAGAACTTATTTTGTAGCTATTGAAAAATTTAAATATAAAGATAGCAAAGCAGAGTTTACTTTAGCAATACTTGATTATGTATTCTATGATAAAGAACCAATTTTTACTAAAAAGGAAAAAGCATTAAAAGAGATGGCTTGGGTATCAATAGAAGCAAATTTAAAGTCGAGTAAGAATAAAGCAAATAATGCAAAAAAGAAATCAGAAGAAAGTCAAACTTAAATCAAATAAAAATCAAAAATAAATCAAACGTAATTCAAAAAATAAATTTGATTTCAATTTGATGTTCAATTCTAAGAATAAGAAGAGAAAAAGGATATGGAGATGGAAAAGGATAAGGAGTGTGTGTTAAATATAAATATATTTAATAAATATTGGAAATTACTTTTATTAAATTATTCTAAAAAAGACACACAAGATTTAAAAACACTATACTATGCAAGTCTTAATGATTTAACTAACGAGGAATTTATAAAAATGATAAAAATTGCAATTAGAACTTGCAAATACTTTCCAAACGTATATGAATTACGCGAATGTTTGAAAATTCCTGAATGGTTTGATAAAGAATTTAAAAAAGATGAGACTAGCAAAGAAGAACAAGAAGAACTAAAAAAATTATTAGAAATTGAGTAAAGGAAGGAAATATGAAAAAAGATATAACACTAGCAATAGTAATAATTATACTAATGAGTTTTGGAATATTTGTTTTAGGAATGATTACAGAGAAAAATATTAATCAGCAAACTAAATATGAGTATTACTTGAACGGAGAACAAGGTTATAGCTATCATTGCGAAGTAAAAGAAAAAGTTCAATGCGAAGTAGATGGCAATATGATTGAAGTATCACAGTTTAGTGAAGTAGAAAAGTAGGAGGAATGGAATATGAAATTATTTAAAAACAAACAAAAATCAGATGAAGATATCATAGATAAAATTGAAGATTTAGAAGTAAAAATTGATGAATTAAAAACCAAAATAGAAAGTTCAAATAGCAATAGAGAAAAAACACTTGAGGATATGGCATTTAATGCTAAACACGAAAGGATAGCAGCTTATGAAAATCAAATTAAACAAATTAAAAATGAAAGTGCTTGTAGAAAAATAATTATAGAACAACAAAAAGAAGAAATAGAAAAATTAAAAACAAGCAATCAAAATCTTTGTGGAAAAGCAGGAGGAGCAACTAAAGAGAATAATAAGCTAAAAAAAGAAAATGAAGATTTAAAGGCTGAAATAAAAGAGTTAAAAAGTAATAGATATAGAATTAAAGAATTACCGCCAACTAAGCCTAAGAAACAAATTATAGGGGTAAAAAAAGGTATTTCCAGTGTTGCAGTTAAATCAGAACTTAAAAAAATAAACGAATTAAGAGAGAAGGAAGATTAATGAAAAAGTTAAGTAAAGAAGATGCATTAAAGAAGATAAAAGAATTAGAAGAGTATGTAAAAAATATGAATTATAACTACCAAAAATATGATGAAATAGAAATAGCAAACGATAAATATTTTGTACTTAATGTCAGAGGCAATGAAATTGATGTGTGTATGAAAGGTGTTTTATCAAGAGAAGAAATGCTAAAGTATTTTACTGATAAATGGTATCAAGACGAAAATGATTATTGTGTAAGATACAATTCAGATATTAGAAATAACAGATATGAAGATAGCTATATTTTTAAAGTATTAAATGGTGCTTTTAAAGATGATAAATTAAAAGGCTTAGATATTGTTGGTAATGTTAGATTGTTAACCAAGACAGAGGTTGAAGAACTTGATAATGAACATAGAAATATAAATAAATACTACTGGACTATGACTCCATACAACAATATGGATGAACTAAAATTTGGCACTCGTGCTTACGTGTTCTATGTGGATTCGAATGGCTACCTCGACAACTGGAACGTGAACATCACTTTCGGTTTGCGCCCAGTAATAACACTAAAAACTGATGAACTGAAGTAGTTTCGAAATGCTATATTGATTTCGATAAGATGAATTTAAAAGTAGAAAAGAGGATTAAGAATTATGATAAAGAAACCATATGAAATTGGAGAAGTAAAAAAGAAATATAGAATGTTAATAGCAGGTTTTCCAGGTATAGGGAAAACAACAATAGCGCTATCTGCACCAAAACCACTTTTGATAGATGTAGATAAAGGTATTGATAGAGTAAGAGTGAATGAAAGAAAAGATTTCTCACAACCACTTAATTATGAAGAACTATTACAAGATTTGAATAGTGATTTGAGCGATTATGATACTTTAGTGCTTGATACAGGTGGTAAGTTATTAGACTTGATGAAACCATATGTAATTAAACAAGATAGTAAAAATGGGCAAAAAGATGGACAAACGCTATCAATTAAGGGGTATGGAGCAGTAGGTAAAGAATTTGCAAGACTAACTGATTATATCGCTTATACTCTAAATAAACACGTAGTAATAGTGTTTCATGCAAAAGAGGATAAAGATGGTGAAGCTACTAAGTTAAGAATTTTAGTTGAAGGCTCAACAAAAGATAATGTATGGCAGCCTATGGACTTAGGTGGATTCATTGAAATGTACAATGGTAAAAGGACAATTGGTTTTGATAATTGTGAGAGATATTATGCTAAGGGAACACATGGTATCAAAGGAGTTAGAGAAATACCAGATTTAGAAAATCCAAACAATAAAAATGATTTTTTAACAAAGTTATTTGAAGAGATGGATAACAACACTATTAATGAAGCCAAGTTCTATGAAGAAGACAAAAAAGAATATGAAAAAGTTATGAATGAAATAACACCACTGATTGATAATATGATAGAAGATAATGTTATGGAAATTATGGCTTTAATAAAGAATGCAAAACATTACTTAACTAGTCAAAAAGAATTACAGCATATTTTTAAGCAAAAATGTGAAGAATTGGGACTTGTTTGGAGTGCTAGCGATAAAAAATATATAAAAAAAGAAGCTAATACCACAGAGGCAAAAAATGAGTAAATATTTAATTACTCCTAGCCTTCTTAATTCTTGGAAATATGCTATTAGTTTAGAAAATGAATATGGTAACCTAGAGGACTTTAAAAAAGTTCTCTCTAGGGAACAATTTGAAAGCAATGAGGCTATTGAGTTAGGTTTTAAATTTGAAGATTTTATGATTAAAAACTACAAGCCAACAAAGAATGGATGCTATCAAGTTAAACTATCTAAGAATATAAAAACTAATACAGGAGAGTATGTTTTATATGGCAGATTAGATTGTTTAAAAGCGGGAACTATATACGATTATAAATATACTGATAGTTATGATGTAGGTAATTTCTATGGCTCATATCAAACTTTAATATATTTTGAATTATGTGAAGAAGCTGAAGAATTTTGCTATTTGATTAGTAATAACTACAAAGAAGGTAAAACTTTAGAAGAAATTAATTTATATAGAGAAAATTACTTAAGAGATAGTCTTAAAGATATAGATATAAAGCAAGAAATAGATAATTTCATATCTTGGCTTAAAACGAATGAATTATATAATTTATACTGCGAAAAATGGGAGAGTGCGTATTAAATGAAGTTTTTAAAATTAATATTTAATTATATTTTGGATTTAGTTATACCTTCATTTGGATTAATTTGCTTATTATGTGCTGGCAATTGGCAAACTAGAGTTTTAGGGATTGGAATAACATTAGAATCATTTTGGATTTATGCAAAAAATAGAAAAGAGGTAGAAGAATGAGAAATGAAATAATAAACGTAATAAATAATATATTTGATGAGAATATAGATTTAAGAATAAGAAATGAGTATTTAGAAAATAAACTAGATAAAGAAAATGTATGCTGTGAAACAACAGGAAATAAATCAGAACTTACAGAGCTTGATATTAAAGTTTTAGAATATGGTAAAAAAACTCTAGCGGATGACGTAATAACTAATGGTAATATAAGTGTTAATAAATTAGAAAATGGCGATTACTATTGTACTAAATTTGAAGATTGGCAGAAAAAAAGAGTAAATAAAATTTATAAGAAAAAATATAGTAATTAATTGAAAA
>CANDSI010000021.1 GCA_947388575.1 uncultured Mycoplasma sp. | reverse complement strand
AGGTATTTCCGTAATAACTATTTTTTCTTTACCTTTTTCTTTTTGAATATCATATTTACATCTAACAATTACTCTACCTTTACCTGTTTTAAAAGCTTCTCTAATCCCATCAATCCCACAAGCAATACCACCAGTTGGAAAATCAGGTCCTTTTACAATATCTAAAATTGTATCTAAATAACAATTAGGTGAATCAATTCTCTTAATTGTAGCATCAATAATTTCTCCAAGATTATGAGGTGGAATATTGGTTGCATACCCAGCACTAATTCCCATTGTTCCATTAACCAGTAAATTTGGGAACTTAGCAGGTAATACAGTAGGTTCTAATAATCTATCATCAAAGTTAGGCGCCCATTTAACTGTATTTTTATCTAAATCCCCCAAAAGTTCATTACTAATTTTTGATAATCTAGCTTCTGTATAACGATAAGCAGCAGCCCCATCACCATCCATAGAGCCATTATTACCTTTCATATCAACTAAAATAGCATTTTGTTTCCACCACTGACTCATACGTACCATAGCATCATACACCGAAGAATCACCATGTGGATGATACTTACCTAAAACATCCCCAACTGTCGCTGCACATTTAACATACTTTTTATCATAAGTCCAACCTGCTTTATACATAGCAAATAAAATTCTTCTTTGTACTGGTTTTAATCCATCACGCACATCAGGTATAGCTCTATCTTGAATTATTTCTTTAGCATAAGAACCAAATCTTTCACCCATAATTTCTTCTAAAGCATAATCTTCAATTCTTTTTAGTACATCTTCCATTTATACTCACCTTCCATTATTCTACCATAAAAAAAAGTATAAAGCCACATTCTTTACACTTTTTAGCACTTATAAATTATTTTATTTTAAGAATTCTAAGACTATTTAAAATTGTCAGTAAAGTAAGACCTGTATCTGCAAAAACTGCTACCCACATACTAGTAAGACCAAATGTTGCTAAGCCTAAAATAAATATTTTTATACTTATAGCCAGTAATAAATTCATATTAACAATTAAATTAGTTTTTTGCGCTATTTTAAATAAATTAATAATATTAGCAAGATCATCATTCATAATTACAATATCGCTAGCTTCTATAGCGCTAGTTGAACCTACACTCCCCATTGAGATACCTACATTAGCAAGTGCTAAACTAGGCGCATCATTAATACCATCACCTACAAACATAACATGATGTTTTTCTTTTAAATCTTGTAATTTAAGATACTTTTCATTAGGTAATAATTCTGCATAATATTTATCTATATTAACTTTTTCACTAACTAATTTAGCAAATGATTCATTATCTCCTGTGAGCATAATAGTTTCTATATTTCTTTTTCTTAAAAATTCAACTACATCCCGAGCATTTTCTTTAACATTATCTTGAAATATAAAACTAGCTACTAATGTATCATTAATGACAACAAATATATTTCCATCCTTTTTAGTATTACAAAAACTAGAAGAACCAACTTGAAAAGTATCATTATTAATTTTATAAGTTATTCCTTTACCATCTATTTCTCTAAATTCTTTAACTAATTTTACATCTAATTCATTTTTAAACTCATTTAAAATTAATTTAGCTATGGGATGGGTTGAATAGGATTCACCTAAAGCTACAAGTTCTAAAATATCTTCTCTTTTATATTTTTTATCAAAAACATTTATTTTATCTAAGTGAAAAGAGCCTGATGTCAATGTTCCTGTTTTATCAAATACAACTTTATCTACGTGTAAAACCTCGTCTAAATAATTACTACCTTTAACAAGAATTTTATTTTTACTTGCGATTCCAATTCCTGCAAAATAGCTAAGTGGAACAGAAATAGCCATTGCACAAGGACAACTTATAACTAAAAATGTTAAAGCTCTATATATTGCATCATTAAAACTAACATCAAAAAATAATGGCAATATAATACTAATTAAAACAGCTATTAACAAAACTATTGGTGTATAAAAACCAGCAATTTTTGAAACTCTCGTTTCTGTTTTAGCTTTATTATTTGTTGCATTAATAGTTAAGTCCAGTATTTTATATATGGTACTATCGACATATTTATGGGTAACTTCTATTAAAATTACTTCACCCTTATTAATAGAACCAGATAATACTTTATCTCCTACTTTTATGTTTTGAAAAGCCGCCTCACCCGTTAAGCTAGAAGTATCAAGCATTGTTTCTCCTTTAGTTACTATACCATCAACAGGTATTGATTCTCCTTTTCTAACTACAATTATATCTCCAATATTAAGTTCTTCTGATTTAACTTCTTTAATAGTATCATTTACTTTTAAATTAGCTTTCTCTACTTTTAAAGAAAGTAATTCTTCTATTCCTCTTCTACTTTTATTAACTGCTTTTTCTTCTAATATTTTACCTATCACATAAAGCATAACAACCATTAAACCTTCCATATGCTCTCCTAAAATATAAGCACCTATTCCTGAAATAGTTATAAGTAAATTTTCATCAATATTATGTGATTTAATTATTTTTTTAAATGCTTTAATCATAGTTTTATATAATAATAAGCCATAAGAAATAATAAGAAGTATATCACTTATAATATCTATTTTAATTAATAAAGATAATCCTAAAGTAATAATAGCTAGTATAAGTCTTACAAGTTCATAATCACTCTTTGTATTATTATTTTTTTCTTTATAGACTCTGGTATCAGGTTCTATTTTTTTAATAATTCTAACTACTTCTTTAAATGGTTCATCTAAATCAGATTTAAAACTTAAAGTTAAAGTATTAAAATTAACAACTACATCTTTAAAGCCTTCACTTTTACTAATTGTATTTTCTATTTTCTTTGCACAATTAGCACAATCTAAATTCTCCAAATAATACTTATAATTCTTCAACATGTTCACGTCCAATCATAAATAATTTAATCACATGATTATCTTTCAAACTATAATAAACCACTTTACCTTCTTTACGTGATTTAACTAATTTAGCTTGTTTTAAAATCCTTAATTGATGTGATATAGCTGATTGAGTACTATTAGTTATAAATGCTAAATCACAAACACAGAGTTCACTTAATTTTAAAGCATATATAATCTTTATTCTTGTACTATCTCCAAAAATTTTAAAAACCTCTGCTATATCAAATAGTATTTCATCACTTATCATTTTATTTTTAACCTTTTTTGCAAGTTCTGCATCGATACAACATCCACAAGTACATTCACTCATTTTTTATCTTCCTTTCATATGAATATCTGTTCACATATTAAATTATATTCTTGAATTAAAAATATGTCAACATTTTTTTAAAAGAAAAAATCAGTTTTTGTAAACTGACTTATTATCTAGATTTATCTCTATCAAGAAACTCTTGTATTTGTTCTTGAAGTGCATTCATAAAATATTCTTTATTTTTATAATCATCACTGCAAGGTGCAATAGAATCAGATAAAGTACCATAACTAGCTATACCAATTTTACCTCTGTCTAAAGTAATGTATCGATAATCTCCATCAACATTTATTTCATAAAGATTTTGAACTTCAATAGCATTTAAATATAAAGATGTATATCCTTGATATATAGCACTTTTCATTACCTCCAATAAAGATATATATTCCCTTTCTACTCTATTTATAGATATTTCTTGTTCATTAATTGATGATACTAAAATTTTTCTTATAAAATATTTACCATTTTCTTCTCTTAAAACAAAGAAACAATTATCATCTGATATTAAATTACAGAAAGGTTTTCTTTTTAAATATATTTTTAATCTACTAATAGCTTTCCCCTCAACTATATAATTTAATAATTCTTTATCTTTTATCATATCTATAAAACATATTTCATTTAACATTAATAATCTATCTAGGTCTATTAAGCCAATACTATATCTTATAAACAAATTCATAATTATTTGAAAAAACTCTGTTATTTCTTTTATTCTATCATTATCATTAACTGGATTTAAACTCATTAAAATATTATTATAATTACTTAATAACTTAACATATAAAGTATTAACAATAGGTTCATCATGTTTCATCTGTACTTTTCTTTTTTGCTCTTTTTTATACTCTTCTATTTTTTGACTTAATTTTTTTAAGCCATTTTCTATATCAGATAAAGCATCTCCTCTATCATATCTGTGTTTTAAATTTACATATTCTTCAATTAAAGCTGTATCATTAATTTCTTCTTGACCTATAATATTAAATAGCTTGTTTATTTCATCAACTAGTTCAAATATTCCTCTAATCTCTTTATGCATAGCTTCTATTACATCTTCAATTCTCTTATAGCCACTTTTTTCTGCTTTATTCGTAGCATTATTTACACAAATAGTAGTAATTAATATCCATAATTTTTCTGTACATGTAGCATACAATTTGTATGGTGCGATTTCTTCCTCTAGTCTTTTTTCAAATTTAGCTTTTCTACTATATTTATCTTTTATTCTACAAAGCTGTATATAAAAATCTTCTACTCTTAAATTATAATTAATTTCCTCTTTAACATCAATTCCATCAATATAATTCTCTTGATAAAATTTAGTTTTATAAGATTCATATATCTTTTTTAATTTTGCTAAAAAATCTGCAAAAGCACTATCAACACCAGCTTGATTATTTCTATAATATGCTAGAGACTCACTTTCGCTTACTGCTCTTTTAACATCCATAATTAAGCTCATATCTCCAATAGTAGGATTTACATAATATTTATGCATTCTATTTATAATTTCAATTCGATAATTATCTATATTAAACTTTGTAAAATAATCGTAAGCAGCATTAACTTCTTTCATAGTTTCTTCGTGTTCTAAACGAACACTTTCCGGTGCTTGCATATAATTATCAGGATGATGTAATCTACTTAACTTTCTATAATTTCTTCTTAATTCTTCTTTAGTAAAATTTTCTTGTAGCTCTAATATTTGTAGTGCTTTTTCTCTTATCATTTTAAAATCCCCTTCGTGATGCATATTATATCAAATAACATCTTAAAAATCAAATTACTAATATGATTTTAAGATGAATTGCTTTTCTTTTTCGATTTATTTTGTAATATTTTATCATTCATTAAAATAAATAATTGAGCTGCATAATAATTATCAGAACTAAAAACAATATCTTGTAATCTAGCATTTAAATATGCTTTTCTATACAAATATTTTTTGTTTTTTAATAAACTATTTATTAATTCTAAATAAAATTCTTTTATATTATGTAATCTAATATCTACATCTTCATTAGTACTATTTAAAGAAGTCTGAAAAAGTGTTATCTCAAAATTCATCTTTTCATAGTAACTATCAGTCTTAAAAGGACTCGCAAAATCAGAAGTATTAATATCTATATCACTAGCGAGTAAATAATATAATTGATCTAATAAATATATTTCATAAACTCTTTTTAAAAACAAATAATATTCATGAGCTATAGCTTTAAATATATCTAAATCAATAGATTTTTCTTTAGAGCGTTCTAATTCTATAAATGCTTGAATGATAATGTTTATATCATAATTACTCAAAATATCTTCTGTTATCTTCTGATACATTAAAGTTTTATCACTTTTACTCCAAGATGCTATAGTTTTGGGTTCCCCCATTATTCGTTCAATTCGACTTTTATCTTTAAAAAAGGACTCTATTTCACTTAAATTGCATTTAATAGATTTCAATGCTTTATGCTGTACATCTATCATTATATCACCAATTAATTATTTTAACTGAAAATTAACTATTTCTCAATATATTTTAAATAAAAAACTTTAGAAATTAATCTAAAGTTTTAAGCAGCTCTATAATCATCTTCCATTGTAAATACAATATTTTCTTCAATCCATTCTTTACGTGGTTCTACTTTATCTCCCATTAATACATTAACTCTTTTTTCAGCTAGAGCTGCATCATAGATATTTACACGAATTAAACTTCTAGTCTCAGGATTCATTGTTGTATCCCAAAGTTCCTCAGCATTCATCTCACCAAGACCTTTATTTCTTGATATATCTGGTTTGCCAGTATTTTCAGAAACAATTTTAAATCTTTCTTCATCAGAATAGGCATAGAAATGTTTTTTACCATAATCAATTTTATATAAAGGTGGTTTAGCAATATAAAGTTTACCAGCTTCAATTAAAGGTCGCATAAATCTATAAAAGAAAGTCAAAAGTAGTATTTGAATATGTGAACCATCTACATCAGCATCGGTCATAATAATTACTTTATCATAATTAGACTCGCTTGCATCAAAATCTTGTCCTAAACCAGCACCAATTGTATGAATAATAGTATTTATTTCTTCATTTTTTAAGATATCACTAGTATTAGCCTTTTCAGCATTTATAACTTTACCACGAAGTGGCAAAATTGCTTGAAATTTTCGATTTCTGCCACCTTTAGCTGAACCTCCTGCTGAATCTCCTTCAACTAAGAAAAGTTCATTTAAGCTAGGATTTTTACTAGTAGCTGGAGCTAGTTTTCCAGATAGATTTTTTTCTAGTGTTTTTTTGCCTTTACCATTACGTGCTTCCTCACGTGCTTTTCTAGCTGCCTCACGTGCTAATTTACTTTTACTAGCTTTATCAACAATATTAAGCGCTATCTCTTTATTTTCTTCTAAAAAGAATTTTAAATTTTCATAAGTTATTGCCTCAGTTACACTTCGAGCTTCAGGCGTCCCAAGTTTTCCTTTAGTTTGACCTTCAAATTGTAATAAATTCTCGGGTATTTTAAGATTTATTACGGCACTTAAGCCTTCTCTTACATCAGTACCATCAAAAGTAGCATCTTTACCTTTTAATATATTATTACTTTTAACATAATCATTAAATGCTTTTGTAATACCTGTTTTAAAACCGACTTCATGTGACCCCCCATCAATAGTTTTAACATTATTTACAAATGAAACAATATTTTCATTATAAGTATCTGTATACTGCATGGCAACATCTACTTCAATACCACTTTTAGATCCTGCAAAACTAATAACATTATGAAGTGTTTTTTTATCTTCATTAATATATTCTACAAAATTAACTAAACCATTTTCATAATGAAATTTAGATTCTTTATTACTATCTTCATCAATAACTTCTATTGTTACATTAGGAATTAAAAAGGCACTTTCTTGCATTCGCTCAACAATCGTTGTATAAGAAAACTGACAATTTTTAAATATATCATAATCTGGCCAGAAAGTTACAATCGTTCCTGTTTTATTAGTTGTTCCAATTTTCTTTAAAGGTGATTCTACATGCCCGCCATCATTAAAACGAATATTATTTATTTCTCCATCACGATAAATAACAACATCCATTTTTTTAGATAAAGCATTAACAACAGAGCCACCAACACCATGAAGACCTCCACTTACTTTATAGTTTCCTTCTTCAAACTTACCACCTGCATGCAAAATAGTATAAATAACTTCTGGTGTACTTTTGCCCGATTCATGCATTCCAATTGGAACTCCACGACCATTATCGGCGATTGTTATACTTCCATCTTTATGAAGAACCATTTTAATATGATTACCATGTCCATTAATAATTTCATCAATACTATTATCAACAATTTCCCACACTAAATGATGTAAACCTCTTTTATCTGTACTACCAATATACATACCAGGACGTTTACGAACAGCTTCTAAGCCTTCTAATATTTTAATTGATGATGCATCATATTTCTGTGCCATTTTTATTCACCCTATTACTAATTATAACAAAAACATAAAAAAATGTAAAACATCTTTACTAGAATTTTACATTTCTTCCTTTTTACGAGCTCTAATATTATTCATTATTAATTCTCCTTTTACAGAATCAAAAGCTTTATCCCCTCCAAGCAAATAAACTCCATAAACAATAATCCAATCTGAATTTATTTCTTTTAAAGTTTGGAAAATTTCCAATCTTTCTTCCTTAGTTAGTTCATACTGATTTATTAATACCGAAAATTTATTTACTCCTTTTTTAAGAAAATCTATACCTAAATCTTTAGAAAACTTAACATCTGGCTTTAACTTAAATAAACCATCTATAACTAAATTTAATTTTTCTATATCCCCATAATCATCCATAAATAAAGTATCTGCGGTTGGAAAATTAAATTTTACTATATTTCCACCTTGTAATACTTTCTCTAATGTATAAAAAACATATTTTTTGGAAACATTAAATAAAATTGTAAAATCCGGTGCTTTACCCACTAAATCATCTATTAATGTTTTATTAGATTCACACTCTATATTAGCAAGCCAGTCAAGCATTCTAGGACCATTTTTACTTTTTAATAATTTTGAAGCTAAATAATTTTTATGTTCTTCTGTTATTTCATCTCTCCTATTTAATTCATCTAAAAACTGTTCAAACACTGATATATTTCTTTTTCTTCTTATATCAATTATCGAATTTTTTCGTTCTTTTTTGCTGATTACTATATCTAATAAAGTATCTAGCTCTGAGGTTACATAGTTATTTAATACTAAATCAAATATATCACTGGTTGAGAAATCTCCTTTTTGACATAAAACCACAAATTCTTCCTTAGAAAAATGTTCTCTACACTTCATTAATAATTTTCTTCTATCAGAATAATCTAATTCATAAGAAAGCTCTATAATATAATCTTTACCCATCTCTAATATTTTATCTTCAAACCCTAAACCTGAATAACATTCATATAAATTTGCAATAGTTCTTAAAGATTCATTTAATAATATCTTTGCATCTGTTATTTTAGAAATCAAATATCTAGAAAACTTTTCTGTATTGCAATCCCAAGTTGTTATAGAAGCAAAACGTTCCAATGATTGAATAGAACTTTCTAAAGGCATAGTTTCAAAATATTTAGAGCCAATCATCATTTTTTCACATAACTCGTAATCTTTTTCTTCAGCAACAAAGCTATATAAAAAATCAAATATTTTAAATGGTTCATCACTACTACTATCAAATGGTCTATCAAGATATATTTTTAAAAAATTTGCACCATCTTTAATACTCTTATTATCTATCGCCTCATTTAACCCTTTTACTCCTCTTAGTTTATAAAATAATCTCCAAAACATCTCAATTCCTGCTTTCTATTTTTTTATTCTACATCTTTCAAATCTTGCAAATTGTTCTTTTGCTTCTTTTTCACTAACCCAATAGTCTTTATCACCTGTTAACAGATATGAGCCATATACTTTTTCAAAATCACTATCAATCCATTTATATGATTCAAAAATATCCTCTCTCTCTTCTTTTGTAAAATCAAACTCACTCATAAACTTAGGAATATATTTAGATCCCAATTTAATTAAATTTATAGCCCAAACCTTTAAGATTTTAAAGTCATGAAATCTATAATAAACAAAATCCAAAATCATATCAATTCTTTCAATATCAAATAAATATCGTAGCTTATTATAATCATTAAGTATATAAGCAATAACTTCATTTATAAAATCTCTATCTCTATTCAATAATTTTACAAGTGCATATTCCAAATATTTATCACTTATACTAGATAAAGTATCTTCTACGACTTCTACATTTTCTTTCATGAGAGCATCAATCATATCATAATCATTATCAGATTCAAAACTATTAAAAAATAGTTCATTGATAAAACGCCAGTTTTTGTTTTGTAATAAGTTTTTAGAAATTTCATTTTTCATATCCATGCTTATAGAAAATTTTAAGATACTAAATGCACATTCATTATATCCTGGCAAATAATCTCCTTTTTTTGCATCAGATTCTTGCCCATTATCAACCTTTTTCTGATAAAAATCCACTATTGAAATAAAAGTACTAATTACACTTTCTTTATTCTGATTTTCTTTTGTTTGTCCAAAAAGATACACAAAAACTTCAACAATTACATCGGCCTTTACTCCAACTTCTTTAAGAAACTTCTCTATTTCTTCTAAAGAGTATAAACTGGATAAAGCCATTTTTTTAGTAAGTTCAGAATGACAATACTTTCCATAATGATAATATTTCTCATTTTGCTCAAGTTGTTTAGCATAAGATAGTAAAATATCTATATTGCCAACACTTACAAGTTTTCTAAAAGCATAATCATAATCTATCGCTGCTTTAGTATTTATTAATAAAATCAGCTCATCATTCGTGTCAATTCTACTAGTTAAATACGTTTGTAACAAAGGCATACCTTCTAAATTTAATAAATTACCTTTATTATTTAAAAAAACATCACATCTAAAAAAACAATAAAAATCTTTATCTGGCTTTGACTGCATAAACCTTGAATTAATAACAAGTTCTTCTAATTCTTCTAATGGAATTTTTTTTCTTGCTACATCTAAAATACCAAAAACACATTCTTTATTATTAGTTTTAGCATCATATTCTTGATTTAAGTACCAAATAACAAATTTTTTTAAATCTTCTACACTTAATTTATTTAAAATTCTAATATTTAAATAATCCTCTATCCACTTAAGCTTACCAATTTTCATTAATATTTTCAAAATCATCTTAACCACCCATAAATACTATAGCAAACAATTAAAACAATAACAATATTATCTTGCTATATTTTAAACTTTAATATATAATTAATACGAGGTTGATAAAAATGAAAGATACAACAA
>CANDSI010000020.1 GCA_947388575.1 uncultured Mycoplasma sp. | reverse complement strand
GAAAAGTTCAAATCCTCTTTCTTTCATATTTTGAAATAATGCATCATTACCACCACTTAATATTTGACTTCCATCGCTAGCTTTACTTCCTTGCAATAGTACTACAGCGATAATTAGTATTGATACTATTAATAAAATTGTTTCTAACATTTATAATCATTCCTTTTTTACAAGTAAGATTATAACATAAAACTAATAAAAAGTACAACTAATTTATTATTTAGTTGTAACGTTTCATTTTTTTGAAATCAGGCTTTTGTTCTTTTCCCTGCTTTGTTTTTTTACTTATAAAGGTTTGAATAATGCTAACAATAGTTAAAATTATTATTGATACTAATAAACTCATTGGTTGAAATACGATATCTACTAATTTTCCTACCTTATTTATGGTTAAAATTAGTGTCCCTTCCACTAAACCTTTAGTAGTATTTTCTTCTATTTCACCATTTTTAACTAAAACATTCTCTACAATTATTTCCTGTACTTTTCCAAGTTTATATTTATCTTCATCTCTATAATATACTATGTCTTTATTAGTAAATGTTTTTCTGATATCAAGAATAAGTAAATCATCTTTCTTGAGACCTAAGAATTCATTATTTTTATTTATTGTTAGATATGTGTAATCCATGATTGAAGGATATGGTTTTTCTAAAACTTTATCAGATAAAATTAATAATATGTTTATTACTATTACAAGAATTAAAATTGTTTCTATTAATCCTAATAATATTTTAAGAAATGCTATACCTATTTTTTTCATAGTATCACTACCCTTTTATTTAATTATAAAAGATTTTTATGATGTTTTCAATTAAATTAATATATTTATGTAAAGAAATCTTCCCAAGGATCTTTTCTTTTTAATCTTTTAACTGCTTCTTTGATAGTTATATCGTTAGGCTTTATTTTATCTAATTCACTCCATTTTATAGGTATGGATATAGGAGCATTTTTTCTTGCTCTTAATGAATATGGAGCGATACTCGTAGCTCCTTTGGTATTACGGGCCCAATCTATAAATATTTTGCCTTTTCTTTTTTCCTTTCTCATATTACTTGTATATTTATCTGGCCATTTATTTTCCATAAGCTTAGCTATATTTTTAGCAATACCCCTAAATTCTTCCCAACTTATTTTCGTTTTTATAGGTACTACGATATGATAGCCTTTACCACCACTAGTTTTTAAATATGATTTTAACTTTAATTCATCTAATATCTTTTTTAAATCTTTAACACCACCTCTCACTATATCTATATTTAATAATTCATCAGGGTCTAAATCAAATACCATTATATCAGGACTTTCTATTTTTTTAATATTACTTCCCCATACATGAAATTCAATACTATTCATATTAGCTTCATTTAATAAACCTTTTTCATTTACAATATAATAGTAATCATCCTTTTTATCTTTAGCGCTTGGTAATTTAATCATTTTTATACCATCTCTATTTGGTTCTAAATGTTTTTTAAAAAATATATTACCATCTATACCTTCAGGGCATCTTTTAGTACTTAATATTCTATTTTTAATAAATGGCAACATTCTACTTGCTACTAGTTCATAATATTTTATTACTTCACCTTTTGTTATCTTAGGATTTTTGTAAATTATTTTTTCAGGATGAGTGATATTTATTTCTTCTTTTTTATCCTTTTTATTTATTTTAATATTTTTTTCAATCTCTTCTATAGTTCTTCCTGTTTTTATACTTGTTTTATATTTATTAATGTCTTTAAACCCTTTTATATTATCTTTCTCTTTTATTAATAGCCAATTATTCTCTTTAAAATGAATTAAGGTCCAAGCTCCTTTTAATCTATTTCCTTTTAATATAAATTTTAAATAACCTTTTTTATATGTTTCATTTGGATTTTCAACTGGTATCCATTCACCTTTATCCCATAACTGAACAACTCCACCACCATATTCACCTTTTGGTATTACTCCTTCAAAATTTCGATAATCATAGGGATGGTCTTCGGTGTGGACCGCTAATCTTTTTTCTTTAGGGTTATAACTCGGGCCTTTTGGTGCTGCCCAACTAAGTAATACTCCATTTAGTTCTAACCTAAAATCATAATGGTCTTTTCTGGCTAAATGATGTTGAACACAAAATATTAATTTCTTATGCTTTTTGGTTTTATTACCTTTTGGTTCACTAGTTTTATTAAAATTCCTTTTATTATTGTATTTACTAAGTTTATTCATTAAAAAATCTCCTTATATTTAGTTTGGAGACTTTTTTTAAATTTATTATTTTATCTAAAAATTGGCTTGTAGTCTTCGCTTAAATTAGGGTTATAAGCAAAATAAAAGTCATCTATATACCATTTGTATCCACAAGCATTTGCAGTGCCTAAACTTGCTTTGTTATCACTAGCTATTTTTAGTCTAATAGTTTCTACTTCTGGATAATTATAAAATATATAATCAGTAATCTCACTTAATAATTGTTTACCATATCCAAGGCCTCTTACATTTATATCGACTGCATATCTTAAATAAATGCATTTCTCTTTAGTATTAAAATCACCAACATTGATAAATCCTATTAATTTATTATCTTTAGTTGAAACTAGAAAACTTCTATTAAAAAATTCATCTCCATGATTATGTAATAAATTATTAGTTAGGCCTTGAAATTTAGCTAAAATTGTTTTATCTTTTATGATAGATTTTAAAAATATAAGATGCTCTTCTTTATTCTTATCAAATACCACTAATACTAAATTAGTTAAAATTACTTTATCCATTATATTACTCCTTTTTATTTATGAAAAAATCCCACGAATTTGTGAGATGTATTACCTTAAGTGGGCCGAAATATGGGATTCGAACCCATGCGTAACAGAGCCACAATCTGCCGTGTTAACCGCTTCACCAATTCCGGCGTGTCTTTTAAACATATTTAGAATACCAAATATTCATTTAAAAATCAAGCTATTTGTACATAAATTCACTTATTTTACTCATATTAGTAGTGATGCTTATGAAAAATTATAGTTTTTGGAAAAATAATATTGATAATAATAATTGTGCTTCTATAAATAAAAATATGAATATTGATGTTTTAATTGTTGGTGGCGGTATAACTGGAATGTCTCTTTTATATCATCTAAATAAATCGAAACTTAAAACAATTTTAGTAGAAAGTAATGTTTGTGGCCATGGTGTAACTAGTAAAAGTACTGCAAAAATCACCTATTTACAGGAAAAACAATATCAAAATATTAGAACTTTTATTAACGAAGAAACTGCTTCTTTATATCTGAAAAGTCAAAGAGATGCTGTGAAATTACTTGGAGATATTATAAACAAAGAAAATATTTCTTGTGATTTAGAATTAAGTCCGTCTTACCTTTTTGTTAATGAAAATAGAAACTTTAAAAAATTAAATGATGAATTTATGTTTTTAAAAAATAATGGTGTTAATGTAGAAAAGGTAACAGATGTTCCTTTTGATGAGAAAATGTTAGAAGCACTAAGAGTAAATAATACTTATACATTTCATCCTTTAAAATATATTAATGCTTTAAAAGATAAATTTAAAAATAATATTTATGAACATTCTAAACTTGTTAGTATTAATAAAGTAAATGACTATTATGAATGTTTAATTAATGACTATGTAGTAAAAGCTAAATATGTAGTTATTGCTACTCATTATCCTTACTTTGTTATTCCTTTTCTTATGCCTTTAAAATCATCAATTGAAACATCTTATATCGGTGTTAAAAAAGGCAACTTTAAAAATAATTTTAATGCTATAAACTTGGATAAACCTTGTATATCTCTTAGAACTTATCAAAATAAATATTTAATATATTTATATCAATCTTTTAAATCTTGTAATATTAAGGATGTTAAACATAATTTTGATATTCTAAATACTAAAGGACCTTTTGATTATATATGGACTAATAAAGATATTATTACTAATGATAGTATGCCTTTTATTGGAAGACTTAAGAAAAATGAAAATTTATTTATTGCTAGTGGTTATAATACTTGGGGTATTACTAATGGTTCTTTAGCAGGAAAAATACTTGCTGATATTATCTTAAATAATACTAACCCTTATATTGATTTATTTTCTCCTCGTAGAATTCTTAATATTGGTAAGGTTATTAGTTTTCCGATTGATGTTGGAAGGAGTATGAAAGCAATAATTAAAAATACTAAAAATAATGTTAATAATTCTAAAGTTATCTACACTAAAAAAGATGGTAAAAATGTGGCCATATATAAAGATAAAAACGGAATAGAACATATTGTATTAAACAAATGTCCTCATATGAAATGTGGTATTACTTTAAATGAAGTAGAACAAACTTGGGATTGCTACTGCCACGGTTCTAGGTTTGATATTGATGGTAATTTACTTGAAGGTCCTAGTAATTTTGATATTAAATTTAAAAGTGAATAACTTTGAGGTTTCTCACTTTTTCTATTACTTATCTTTGTTTTTCATAAAACCTTTATAAGCAAAAACTTTTTGAAAGTATTATCCTCTATCTAAAAAACACTTTATTATTCTATCAAGTAATAGTCTAATGTAAAAACTTCTATTGAATGTTTACATTTTATTTATTATAATTTAGGTATTAAGGGCTAGTAAAGACTTAGATGTTTTTATTAGCCTTTTTGTTGGAGTTGATGTTGTGATTCTTTTATCTATGATTAAAAAAGATTTTATTAAATATGTTGATGATAAAACTATTAGTAATAAAGTTTATGATGCTTATAAAGATACTTTTAATAAAAAAACTAAACTTAGTCAAATTAAAAGTTGGGCGAATAGTTTGCCTTTTTTAAAAGATATTCTAGAAGTTATTCCTGATAATGCTGGCATTACAATTGAATATGGTATTCCTCTTACTAGTAAAAGAATTGATGTGGTTATAAGCGGCTATGATATAAGCCATAAACCAGTTATTGCTTTAATTGAACTAAAACAGTGGGAATTTGCTAAAACTTCTAAAAGTCAAGATGCTTGTGTTAGAACTTTAATTGGTAAACATGAAAAAAATGTCTTACATCCTGCTTATCAAGTTCTAACTTATAAAGAACTTCTGTTAAATTATAATGTTGCGATTGAAAATGAAAATATTAGTATTATTCCCATAGCTTATCTTCATAACTATGATTTAAAACTTGATGATGATTTATTCAATAATAAGTATAACCCTTATTATAAAAAAGTTTTTATGTTTGGCAAAAATGATGTTTTAGAACTTAAATATTTGCTCGAAAATAATATTTGTTTTGGGGATAACTTAAAAGTTATTAACATGATAGATAAAAGTGATGTTAAACCTACTAAAAAACTTACTAATGTTATTCATAATATGCTTCAAAGTAAAAAAGAGTTTACTTTACTTGATGAACAAAAAGTTATTATGGAAGAAATTAATAATATAGTTTTAAATGCTTATAAATCTATTAAAAAACAAGTTATTATTGTTAAAGGTGGCCCTGGTACTGGTAAATCCGTTCTAGCTTTAAATGCGCTTGGAGAACTTCTTTCTCTTGGTTTAGTTGGCTCTTATGTTTCAAAGAATATGGCTCCTCGAAAAGTTTATAAAAATATTTTGTCTACCCCTGATAACACTTTTAGTGTTAATGATTTATTTAAAAGCTCAGGCTTCTTTTTTAGAGAAAGACTTAATAAGTATGATTTTTTATTAGTTGATGAAGCCCATAGATTACAAGAAAAATCAGGCATAAGAAATAATGTCGGCGAAAACCAAATTAAAGAAATTATTGAAGCAGCTAAATGTAGCATATTTTTTGTTGATGAACATCAAGCTATTACTTTAAAAGATATTGGTACTATTCAAAATATTTCTTATTTTGCTAAAGAACTTGATGCTAATATTAATGAGTTTGAACTTGTAAGTCAATTTAGATGTAATGGAAGTGATTCTTATTTAGATTTTATTGATAATTTTTTATATAATAAAAAAGATAAGATTAATTTCCATTTTGATTTTAGAGTTATTGATACACCTCATAAACTTTATGAACTCGTAAAAAAGAAAAACACTTCTAATAATGCAAGATTACTCGCTGGTTTTTGTTGGAATAGATATTCAAAACAAGCTGATAACCAAGATTATCACGATATTAAAATTGGTGATTTCTCTCTTAGTTGGAATCTTAAACATGGCGAGGAGTTTGCTATTAGAGAAAATGCTATTAATGAAGTTGGCTGTATTTATAATGTTCAAGGATTAGAATTTGATTATGTTGGAGTTATTATTGGTCCAGATTTATATTTTAAAGACCGAAAACTTTATACTGATTATACTAAACGCGCTTCTACAGAAAAGTCTTTATATGGTTTACAAGTGTTACTTAAAGAAGATAAAGAAAAATATGAAAAACTAGCAGATACTATTATTAGAAATACTTATAGAGTTCTTCTTACTAGAGGAATGAAAGGTTGTTATGTGTATGCCTGTGATGAAAAACTTCAAGAGCATTTAAAAAGAATAGTAAGTAGTCATACTATTCATTAATTTCAATATAGTAAGATTTAAACAATTGTAGATAATACCGCCTGTACTTTATATGACTTTAAATTCTAATATAGCGAGATTAAACTAGCACTATCAGTAAATATATTTATTTTAACATTATTTAAATTATAATATAGTAAGATTAAAACACTACTTAATCAAATAAGAGGTTTAGCATCTGATTTCTTTAAATTCTAGTATAGTAAGATTAAAACATTGAAAATTGAATTATTTGCAAGACAACAGGTAGACTTTAAATTCTAGTATAGTAAGATTAAAACCTAAACATTTACTACAATACTTTTTTGTGTTAGATATCTTTAAATTCTAGTATAGTAAGATTAAAACATATTTTAATTTTATATATTATTTATTGGCATCATGTCTTTAAATTCTAGTATAGTAAGATTAAAACATATTTTAATTTTATATATTATTTATTGGCATCATGTCTTTAAATTCTAGTATAGTAAGATTAAAACTGGTGATTTTACTTGTAAAATCAATTTTATTATAACATTTTTTATGTAAATTTCTATATATTTCGAAACTTTTTATTAAATTTTTCTGTCGAACTCCTATGTTTTTTACTTTTTTATAGGTCGACAGATTTAATTATTAAAAAACTTCTAAGTATTTAGAAGCTAATATTTTATTTTATATGTAGGTTCTGGCATTTTGCTTGTAGAAATAAATCCTGGCTCAGCATTAATAACATCTGGTATTCTGTTTGCTATGTCTGCACAGGTAAGTTCTACTGTTGATGGTTTATTAATTGTTACAGTTGTATTTGGTTCACCATATATTGTCCATTCATTTTTATCAAAATCTTCTTCACTATAAACCTTACCAATACATTCGGCTTCAATTGTTATTCCCTCTTCTGTTTCCATAGTAACTACTGCGCTCATACCAGTTGCTAAACCAGCTTTGATATCCATATTTAATGTATCACTATGAATGTCTATTTCAGATGTTGTAGGTATGCACTTTTGATTTATTGTTGTAGGAGTTAATTTTAATTTATCTGCTAACCATCCTACTGTATTCCACATATAAGAAGGGCTGAACTTTCGATTATTTATTAGTTCTTTTCTTTCATCTGCACTAATATTATCAGCGCTTGCTATATCTTTTTCAAATTCTTCTAAGTTTAAACCTGCACCATGAGCTCTTGCTAATGCTATACCATAATCTTCAACATTATAAGAACTGCTACCTTTAATTCCTGTTATTTTATGAGTTGATGATGCTATTGTGGAAATCATATTGCCCCAAAATATATCTTGATAACCGCATCCTGTTATTGTTACGTTATGACTTTTAGCTAAAATATCTAATTCTTTATATAAAGTGGGGTTGGAATTTTCGGCATAAAAACATTCTTCTGATGTTGTTATGACATTAACGTTTTTAGTTATACAAGTTCTTATTGTATCTTCAATATCATTTAAAAAACTTAACGTTGTTATAACAGCGATATCAGGTTTTGTATCTTCTAAAACTTCACTTAATCTAGAAATGTCATTAATAGATATTCCCTTTGCTTCTGTTTCCATAATAGTTCCGATGTCTTTTCCTATTATATTTTCAGAAATATCTACCGCGCCGACTACTTTTCCTCCTAAATCGTAAATGTAACGCATAATATATTTACTCATTTTGCCACAGCCTATTTGGACTACTTTAATTTGTTTCATTTAAATCAACTCCTTCTTCTCTTATTATATCTTGAAATTCGATTTTAAATCTTTCTATTTCTTTTAGTTTTGCATCTTCATATATATTCTTAGCACTACATATTGCTTTGTAAAAATGCTTTAATGTAACATTCTTTTTATTATCATAAAGTGCATAGGTTAATGCATTAGATACTATTGTTAAACATATATCTGGGTAACGAGACGCTATTTCATATACTCTTTTATATTCATCAGTCATTTCAACTATAAAGCGCATTATTCTTTCTTTTATAAATTCTGTGTATGTACAACTAACTCCTATTTTCTTTTCTAATTTTGGTAATGTTCCTAAAAGTATTTGAACTGTGGTATCTTTATCTGCTTCTAATACTTCAATCTTCTGGAAACGTCTTAAAAAGGCTCTATCTCTTAATATGTAATGCTCATATTCTTCAGTGGTAGTTGCTCCAATCATTTTTATTGTTCCTCTATCAAGCCCTGCTTTTAACATATTAGCAAAATCCATGCCACCATCTTTGTTTATTAATAAATGAGTTTCGTCAATAAATACTATTACATTTTCTTTAGTAGCTAGTTCTCTTACTAGTAAATCCATTCGGTTTTCTGTTTCGCCATTAATACTCGCTGAACCTATTAAACTACTAACATTAATTTTAATTATACGATAATTAAGTAATACATCTGGCACATACCCTTTGATAATTCTATAGGCTAATCCTTCAACTATAGCAGTTTTACCTATACCTGGTTTACCAACTAATAATGCACTTTTCTCTGGTGTTAAAAGTGTTAGTATCATTTGCTTTATTTCGGAGTCCCTACCTATCGCAGGGTCTGTTACATACTCTTTATCAGTTAAATCTTCTCCATAGCGTTCTAACATACCTATATTATCCATATTTTTTCACCTTATTTTCTATTATTATTATAGCAAATATTTTGGAAAATAAAAAGTAAAGTGTTTTTTACTTTACTAATTTTTGTCTTTTTTAGGATGCTTGTACTCGCCATCTTTTCTTATGATTTTATATGGATGAGTTTTTCGCCAAGCTTTTCTCTCTTCTTTTTCCATTTGTAAGATTTCACTTGCAATATCTATGTGTAATATGCCATCTAAATGGTCTATTTCGTGTGATAAAACAGTCGATGCAAAACCTTCAAATACTTCTTTGTATTTTTTTCCTTCTATGTCATAATACTCTAATTCAATTTTGTAAGGTCGTTCTACTAACCCTGTATTTGAAAGACAACTAGCACAGGCTTCCCAGTATGTAGTTAAACCATAACTATTAATAACTTTAGGATTTATCATAATTTTTTCTTCGTTATAATCTTCCTCTAATCGATTTAAATCAGTTTTCTTTAAATATATCATACGTAAAGGTATTCCTAGTTGGACCGATGCCATTGCTAAACAATTATCATAGCTTTTACAAAACTCATCTAATTTTTTGGCCGCTTCTTGCCAATCAGTTTTATTAAAATCTATAGGTTTAGATACTTGTCTTAAATACTCTTCATCACTTGCAATTGTTTTTCTTTCTAATTCCATTTATAACTCTTTTTTCCATAGGCTATGTAAATTACAATAAGCATATGCACTAATTACTTTTTCGTCCTTTAATAGTTTAAATTCGCATTTTGGTTCATCATTAGGTTTTAAGTTTTTTCTTCTGATGCCTTTATTTGTTTCTAAATAAATCCAAGGGATAAAATGTTCTTCGGTCATTGGATGGAGTGTTTCTCCAATAGTAACAGTAGCAATATCTTCATTTATTTCTATAACAGGAATATGCTTCTCTGTTGCTGCTTCAGTAGTATTTGCAATTATTTCTACCATTTCATTATTACAACACTTAGGTGTAACTCCACTATCAATTATCATCTCAATTAAGTTGCCACAAGTTTTACATATTAAAAATTTTCTTTGCATTTTTATTCACTTCTTTCTAATTTAAGTTTATCATATTTTAGCTAAAAAAAGAAGTGTTCTGTTTTTTATTTAAGTCGAATATTGTTATATTTTGTCATGGATAAGTAAAATCTTACCCTAAATTAATAGATTACTTGATTATTAGTATTTTTTAAGATAAAGTAAAACTTGCGTTAGGACTGGTGTCTGCTAATTTAAGACATTTATTTATCTCCCTTAATCCAGTGGGGTTTTGGTTAGAAAGTAGGTGCTTCTTTATTGGTGATTAAGAAAGTAATTTCGAAAATCATAAGTTTCCTCTTTAGAGAAAACAAAAAGACATCAACGATTATTTTTATTATCAAAGATAACATAGTTATCAATGATAAAGAAATAAAAGTTAATGTCCATTACACAAAGTAGTAGGCATTTATGACAAACACCCTACTAAATTGATTTTAACATAATTTTCTTATAATTTCAATTAAATGATTTGATTGCTATTCATTAAAAGTTGAGTTTACATCAGTTATATTTAATAAATGACATTTTTTAAATAATTCATATATATCATCATCTAGGTCA
>CANDSI010000019.1 GCA_947388575.1 uncultured Mycoplasma sp. | reverse complement strand
TCATTTTGCATTAATTTTTTTTGATATATATTTAAATGTAATGGGTTTTAGTTTTTTCTTTTTAAAAACAATTGTTACTTCTCTATTTTCATCAATAAATATTCGATCAATGATTTTAGATATATTATCTCGACTCAATTTATTAATATCAATACCTATTTTTGTTAATTCCTCAAATAGTAAATCTTCTATAATATTGTAATATATATAATGAGATTTACAACTTCTTTTATTATTATATCTTGAGTGAGTAGAACAATCACCATGCAATTTATTTCTTGTCATACAAAATGATATAGCATTTCCACACTCTTTACAATAAATATAATTTTCAAACAATCTTTTTTCTCTACCGTTCAAAGTTTTATCTTTTACTAAACGATATTCTTGTAGTTTAAAAAAATCTTTCTTATTAACAAGTGGTTCATGAGTATTTTCTACTATTATCCATTTTGATTTTGGATTATTTATTTTTTTTGATGACTTATAACTTGCTTTTTCAGATTTACTTTGTACTAAATCCCCCGCATACATTCTGTTTTGGAGAATTTTTAATACCATTGAGGAATTCCATTCATCAGTTTTTTTGCATTTGTGATTAGTATATTTACTTGGAGTTATAAACTTTTTTTCATTTAAATAACTCGCTATTTCGTTTGGATACTCTCCTTTTAAAGATAATTCAAATATTTTTCTAACTATTAATGCTGTTTCCGGATTGGGAACTAAATGATTTTTATCTTCTGGATCTCTCATATAACCAAATGAAATTTGACTACCTACAAATTTTCCTTCTCTTTTTTTCATATCCAATATCGCTCTTATTTTTAAAGAATTTTGTTTACTAAAATAATCGTTACAAGCCATAACAAATGTTGCATTATCATTGTAATCGGGTTGTAGCTGGCTATCTAAATTTTCTAATAAAGAAATGAATCTTATATTTTGAGAAGGAAAAAATGTTTCAACAAAATATCCTGTTTGAATATGATCTCTACCTAGTCTTGATAAATCCTTTACTATTATTGTATCTATAATTTTATTTTTTAAATCTTCTAACATTTCTTTAAATGCTGGTCTATCGAAATTAGTTCCTGAATATCCATCATCTACATATTCTTTAACAACATTAAAGTTGTGACTATTAGCATAATCAGTTAGTATAACTCTTTGATTCTCTACACTTTCACTTTCAAATTTTTTTCGCATATAATCATCCATTTGAGATAATCTTATATATATTCCTGCATTATTATTCATAAATAACTTCCTTTAATAAATCATTAAGTTTTTTTGGAATATAATTTATTTTCTCTACAGATACACAAACATGAAAGTCATCATCATACCAATCTTTAGGTTCAGCATCATGAATATGTCCATAAATATTAATTTGACCTTCTGCAATTTCTTTAGGATAATGACTTAAAACCATATTTCCTAATGTATACTCTTTATATACTCTCTCAAAACCTATTTCTTTATAATACTTTTTACCAGCTTTATAATCATGATTTCCCATTATTAAATATTTTCTTCCATTCAACTGTTTAAATATAGAACCCAATTCCATCTGTGTTCCAAATCCGAAATCTCCTAAATGAAAAACTATATCATTTGGTCTAACAACACTATTCCATTTACGAATAATATCTTTATTCATTTCTTCTACAGAATTATAGGGTCTATTGCAATATTTAATAATATTTTTATGATTAAAATGTGTGTCCGCTATTACAAATATTCTTCTACTATTTCTTTTGAAAGTTATTAAATCATATAATTCCTCAAATGATTTAATATCATATAATCCACATTCTCTTAATCGCCATTCTTCTATATTTTTCCCATAATTTGTTTCATATATAAACTCTGTAGTATCCCTATCAAGATCTCCCATTGCACTTTCTAAAATATCAAATGCTAATTGTTTACATTCATCTAAACAAATATTAGGTACATCAAACATCAACTTGCCAAATTCTTTTTCAAGCCCTGTTTCTACATCTTTTAATCCTTGAATTCTTTTAATAAAATCTACATAACTTTTTTTATCTAACATAAAAAATCCTCCTAAAATTAATTAACACATAAATTGTGCTCTTTGCCTTATAATTAAAGGCTTTCTTAATCTTAGAAGGAGTCTAGTTTAATCACAACCTAGAAATGCTGGACCTCCTGCATTTATGTGATTAGAAACAACTATAACATCACTACCAGTTCCATAAAAACTTTGAGCTTTTTTAGGTCTGCTATTAGAATCTAAAGCTACATCAGAATTTCGAGTTAAAGAATTTTCAATACCCAAATCATTTAATCTTTTAGCCATATATTGGCTTATTTTTAAAGTATAATCCTTTTCTACTATTCCATTTGCACTTGTTCCAGGATCTTCGCCACCATGTGCAGGAATCGGAAAAGTCCAATTATCATTTTAATTACTAAAACTCAAAGTTCCATTCTATTTCAATATCTCGTGTTTTCATTTCTTTATCATAATCTCCAACATAAACCTTATCAATAAACTCATCAATTATTATTTTATTTAATTTCTTAATATGCTTATATTTCTTTAGTATTTCATCAGCTTGTCTTCTTTCTTCCCTAACAACTCGTAAATTATCTATTTCATTATCAATCGTTTTAATTCTTTTTGTCATAGTTTCAATATCTCCTAAATAATCACTAGCCATCATATTAAACATATCTTCTGCAATAACACCTTTTACTTTATCTTCAAAAAGACGTCTATAAAAGATTTTGCTATCTTCTATCTTTTTATTAAGGTTAAGCCTCTCTTTTTCTAAAACTTTTATTATTTCAATATTATCCGTATCTTGTTGATTTCTTTTGTTATAGAGTTCCCGTAAATCATTTTTATCATAATAGTTATTTAATAAATCATTAATTGCGTCAAGTAATATTTGCTCTAGTTCATCTATTCTAATAGACTTTTTATTTTCACAAGTATGATATTTTTTTGCACCTTTACACTGCATATATTCTCTTTTCTTAGTTTTTTCTTTATTAATATTATAAACATTTCTCAAAAAAGCCTTATCACAAGTAGCACAATACACTTTTCTACTAAAATAATGAATTGTTCCACTTTTAGTCGGTTCTTGATGCGTTCCTAGTATCTTTTGTACTTTATTCCATGTTTCCATATCAATAATAGCCTCATGTGAATTTTCTATTCTACACCAATCATTTTTAGGAACTTTTTTAAACTTATGAACTTTATATCCCATAGAAGTAATTTTGCCTTGAACTAAATTACCAATATAAAATTCATTTCTAAGGATTTGTGCTATTGTGTCTGTTGTCCATTTTACATTTTTAGAATCACAAGGGCAATGAAATTTACTACCTTTTTGTTTTTTATATACTGATCTAGGGGGAATATTATTATTATTTAGATATTCACATATTTTATAATACCCATATCCCTCTGCATATAGTTGAAATATTTTTTTAACAACTTGGGAAGCGACAGGATCAACAACTAATTTGTGTTTATCTTCTACGGCTTTTTCATAACCATAAGGGGCAAAACTTCCCATAAATAAGCCATCTTCTCGTTTATTCTTTAAAGACTTTTTAATATTAGTTGATAAATCATCTAAATACCACTCATTGATAAGTCCATTTATTTGTCTTGATTTCTTATTGGATTCAATACTTGTATCAGCATTATCAACAATACTTACAAATCTTACTCCCCATTCTATGAACTTGTTGTGTAAATATCTTTCAATGACTTCCATATCTCTTGAAAATCTTGATTGACTTTTACATAAAACTAAATTGATTTTTCCACTTTCACAATCTTTGATAAGTCTTTCAAAATCAGGTCTATAAGTTCCTGCTCCTGAAAAATCATCATCGGAATAAATATCAATAACATTCCAACCATTTTGATTAGCATATTTTAAGCACATACTTCTTTGATTTACTATACTATCACTATCATCATTTTTATTTATCTTGTCTCTATCTTCATCAGATAATCTACAATATACACCTACCTTTTCTATCATAGCCATTCCTCCAATTCTGAAGAACAGCCATAAAAATTTATAAATACAAGTATATTATATCTCATATTTAAGATTCTTTAAATGCTAACTCACGATTTTCTAAAATCATAATGACATTTAACAATTTATTATTAAATATATTTTTGAGTTCATCATCAGTTTTATTTTCATTTGTCTTAAATTTATATTTTACATTATATACTACCTCCATTTTCTTACTTCCCCCTTTTTCGTATTCTATAAACTAAATCCTCCAATCATCCACATCTCTCCTTTCATTTAAAATCTTTCATTAGTTCATCCATTTCTTTTTGTTCTTCATCACTTAAAGGCTCAGAAACACATATTTCAGGGTGTTCCATCCAATAAGGAAGAATCTCTTTTCTTTTATTATTATTTTTATATTTACTATTATTTATATTATGGGTGCAACTACTTGCAACCTCATTACTGCAATTTTCTGCACCATCATCTGCAACTTTTGTTGGTATCTTTTCTATATTTAGATATATTTTTCGTTTGCTATTTTCATATTTTACCATGATATAGCCTAGCTTTTTTAATTTAGACAATGAATAATTTATCGTTCTTTCTGATGAATTTACATACTCTTTTAGATAATCATTACTAGCATAACAATATCCATATTTTAAGGCAAGTGATATGATAAGACTTAAAACAACTATATCAGTTTTTGATAAGTTCTTATCTCTAAATAATATTCGTGGAGTTATGATAAATTCACTGGTCAATTTTAAAATAATTATTCTCCTTAAATCTAAAATGATAATGGACTTTTTCTTTAACCTATTAAAAACAGGCAAAATTATCCCTAGAACATTATTTTAAATCCTGTCCTTAGGATTAGTTTATTCTATCTTTATAGAAAAGGTACTAACATAAGCCTCTATATCTTACTGTACCATATCTACTAGGAGTTATTTAACAACCTAGTAGATTTATTGTGTACATTCCTGTACAATATTCTTGATATACTAGATATTTTAATTGCTCTAATATCTCAAGACTTTTTCTTAAGCCCTTATTTTTTATTTTAATAGTTTGTTGTAATTCTCCTATATTTATATCTGTGATTATTTTATCAAAACCTTTACTATAAATATAAGAGTAAATATATTTCGTTTCTTTAGGAACTCTTTTATCGCTCCAAATATTAGGTGCTACTTTAAACTTCCTTATATGCATTCCTCCTTTCTTGCTGTTGACTTTTACATCAAAAGCAAACCTAGTATAGCAATATAAATTGAGCTTGTCAACACGATATTTACTATTTTGTTGATTTTTACATCATAATATGTTATACTTTATTCAATAAATGAAAAAGAGGTGCACTAAAATGGCAAAGAAGGTTACTACTAAGCTTGGTAAAGTAATAAGCCAAACAAGAGAAAAATTAGGTATTTCTCAAAGAGAATTAGCAAAACAAGCTAATATGGACTGTGCTGAAGTTTCAAGAATTGAGGCAGGTAAAAGATTAAAGCCGAATGTTTTATATTTAAAAGGTATCGCTGAAACGCTCGGACTTAGTTTAGTTAAACTTATGGAACTTGCTGGATATAATGATATAGATATAAATTGGGGTAAAGACTTAACTGAAAAAAGATCCACAAATGATTATCAAGAACAAATTAAATCTTATGAACAATTTTATTATAATGTTTTAGAGGAATTAGAAAAAAGAAGAAAAAATGATTTTGCAATTAAAGGTGGAATCGCTGACTTAATTGATAATTTAGAACTTGCTAAACTTGAAAATAAAGAAGTATCAAATGATGAAATACTTGCTAGATTAAAAGAACTAATACCAATGATTAGACCTAACCTAGAAAAATTTGATAAAGAAAAATATCCTAAATTCGATAAAGGAGTATTCCCAAAAGCTGAAATAAAATCTACTACCAAAATAAATACTCTAACAGGAAAATTTATAGATAAAGAAAAATAACCTTTTTACTTTAGTCTTTAGACTTTAGCATTAAGGTTATTTTCATTAAAAAGACGTGGCACGTTTTGTTGTCGTAAGACAATGAAAGTGGCGATAGTCTTTTTACTTTTTGTTTAAACTTGTTTTAAATAAAAAGGCAATAACTTTACTTGCGTTAGCTTGTATAGTTATTGCTTAATTAGGGTTTCAAAAGGGAAAGTTCCCTTTGCCCACTGATATTGGCAAGCCAATATCGTAGTGGGTTACTATAATGGAATTATAGTCAAAAAAATATAGACAAGTTATTTTTTACTTATAACTATATCTATATCAAATTTTTTAGCTACATCTTTTAAAAACTCTATATTATAATTAACTGTTCCAGCCTCATATTGCTCGATAGTACGTTTAGACTTATTAACAGCTTTAGCGAACTCTTTTTGAGTTAAATTAGTCCACTCTCTTATAATTTTAATAATCTCACCTTTAGAATAGTCATTAGCATTTAGTTTCATATTTTCATCACAATACTAGTTTACCAAAGAAATATTTAGATATCCCAAAAGTCACTATTTAATAGTGACACTTTTTTAAAACTATGCTAAAATTATTTAGGAGCAATTATTTTTTCTATTCTTATTTACTACACGAATAATTTTTATCATTGCTCCCTATAATAATTATTTTTGAAAAAATTTTGTTATGTCTACTTCTAAAGCATCTGCAATTCTTCCAAGAACTGCAATGCTAAAAGTTTTTCTTCGTTTTAGACTTTCAATTTCACATAAATAATCTAATGAAATATCAGCAAGTTCTGCAAGAGTAGCTTGTGTAAAACCTTTTTGTAATCTATATTTCCGAATATTTACTCTTGCAATATCGTAGTAATGATTATCTGTATTGATAAGTGCCATAAGCCCACTCCCTTATGATTATAATTCTCTCATTTTATTATGCTTATTAGAAAGGGCTTATAGCACTACATATATTATTTAAGAGGAGTGGTAATAGTGAATAATATAATTAAATTAGAAAATAGGAAATCCGTAGAAGTTATTAATCCAAGTAGTGGTGATAGAATACTAATTAAATCTAAAAGAAATAAACTAAATATAGAAAAAATTCCAAAATATGATACAACTTTATTAAAAGATTTAAAAGAAGTTGATTTCAAAAATACAGGCTCAAAATTAAGATATATTAGAAAAATGAATAATTATTCTGTTGATGAAATGGCTCATAAATTAGGGATTTGTAAAGGATACTATAGCTTAATTGAAAATGGTAAAAGGCGTCTTTACTATGATTTAGCTGTAAATATAGCTAAAGTTTTTGATTTAAAGCCTGATGATTTATTTTTATAATTATATTTGCAAATTAATAGACCAACTAATTTAAGCTGATCTTTTTTATAAATTTTATTAAACATTTAGTTTAAAGAACACATTTTATAAGATTTTGTCAATTCTTTGCTTAATTCTTCATTATTTAGCTTATTTATTTTTGCTAATGGTTTGTTTGTATAATAAACTATTACATTATCATACTTTGCTGATTCTTCATTTAATTCCAAGAAATACTCAAATGGAATTTTTTTGCCACCTATTAGATTTGAAAGGCTTTTTCCATAATCATAATTACTTCGCCTTTTATTATATACATTTATAGTACTATGAAATATATATATTTTATTATCGTCGATTTCTCTTTCTACATAGTTGGTGTTTAATACACTAACTCCTGTAATAGTATAATTTAACTTATCTTCAACAAAACTGCACTTCATCATATTCTCATCATAAGAAACATTTAATTCAAAGTAATTATATATATATAATCCACCAATAAATAATATAAATAAAATAAATATAACACAAATAGTTATTTTATTCTTTTTGTTTATTCTGCTCTTTGTTTTTAATGTTAAATCAATTATATTTTCTTCTAGCTTGCTTTGATAATCATTTTCTGAAATTTTCTCTCCACACATTAATTCATTAATAGTAATATCTAATTCTTTACAAAGTGGTTTAAATAGTGATAAGTCTGGCATATTTTTGCCATTTTCCCAATTACTTATCGAACGATCAGTAACTCCTAATTTTTCTGCTAATTCACTTTGAGTAATATTTTTTTCTTTCCTACATTTTGCGATAAAATTTCCTATTTTTTCCTGATTCATAATTTTTCTCCTTTCACACCAATTTTATAATGTAAAAGTAATTTTTAACACGAAATAAAACTTGAGTTGTATAAATTATTATCTATAAATTGCTTTTGATAATTCAATTATAGCATTTTCTTAAATATAAATATAGGTATATTACATATTTATCTCATAATCATCTTTAGCTATATCTTTATGAGATTTTTTATTACTTTTTAAATAATCAGGAACATCTGCATAATCAAATAATTCATCTTCTTTAGTTGTTCCTTTAGATATATCATAAACATCATTAGAACTAAAATCATTATTATCATAATAGTCCTTTATTTCAGTTGTAATAGCTTTTTTAGTTACTTCATTACCAATTTGCAATAACTTTCTAAAAAACTTCTTAATCACTTCTAAAATAATGTTTATATAGTCTTTTAATTTATTATTTTCTTGTAATAGATTATTATTTCTTGTTTTGAGTGATTTTATCTCACGTTCATACTTTTTATTATCTTGTAATAATTTATTATAACTATTAGTATATTCATTAATATCATTAAATACTTTATCTATTTTAGGTTGTAATTCTATTACTTTTTTACTTTCTTTGACAACTTTATTCATACTATCAAACATATCTTTATTTACTATTACTTGATTTTTGTTAAAAGGTAATGCTTTTATATCTTTGAATTTTTCTTCAAATTCATTCATAGCTTTATCAAGTTTTTCATTTCTTGTATTTAAATTTTGTTCTAACTTCCTATTTATTTTTTTATAGTCCTTAATTTTAATATGGTTTCTATCGTTACCCTTAATCCCACGTTCTAAATCATAACCTTTATTAGTTAATCTTTCATGATATTTATCTTGTAATTCTGATAAGTGCATTTTATCTCTTATATATTGTTTTTTAGATATAGTATATCTTTCAGTATTTGTTCTTTTATCAAACTTTTTTATAAGTGGTACAACTACACAATGAATATGTGGTGTTTTCTCATCTAAATGAACAACACTATGTAAGACTTGTTCTTTAGTATAACCTAAATCATTATAAACAAATTCCATACAAATATCAGCCCACTCTTTAATATCTTCTTTAGTCATACCTTTAAAAAATTCATTTGTTGCTGTAAATAAAAGTTCATCTGCAACTACATTATTAGATTTATCTAACACTTCTTTAAAAGTTCTCTTTCTATCATCACGTTCATTTTCCATTCGTTTATCGTGTTCTTTTTTATATTCTTTAGTTAAATTATAAAAGCCTTTAACATATTTATCCATTAAAGGCACTAGTTCTATATTATTTTTAGTTAATTCTAATTTAATATCTGGATTAGAATTATATGCTTTCTTTTCTCTTTTATTATGTGATCCAATTTGTGCTAAATCGTTTATTGTATATATTGGCTCACTCCTAAATATTGCATAATTTAAATTCATTTATCTACCTCACTTTCTTAAAAATTTGCATAATAAAAGATGCTATTAATATGCACCTTAAATCTTTGTTATTTTATCATACTTAAAATCGTTTAATGCTTCATATTCATTAAAATATTTATACATTATATTTTTTACAATTCGTTTCAATTTTAAATTAATACTAATTATAATCCAATTTTCTTCTTTATATTCACCATAATCAAAATTATAAGTTTTCATATAATTATTTTTGTATTTAGACAATTCTTTTTTAAAACTATTAAAATTGCCATGAATCAGTCTTGATCTGATATCATATAGAAGTATAGAAAAGTTTTCTAGTTCGATTTCACTATCAGTTTTTAATACTTCATCATCTATAAAATGTTTTAATTTTTCCTTTAATTGACTTCTAGTATTAAATGCAGGATTAACAATTAACATTTCAATTAATGAAATATAATTTAATAGAGAATATTGGCTTCTATCTGCTGATAACAAAGTTTCTGTAATAAAATCAAGTTTAAGATAGTCATCAGAGTTGTTAACAATTCTATCATACTTTTTACCAAATGCGATTAATCCTTTTACTTTATCCTCGAACTCTGAGATATGATTCTTATAATATTTATAAAACATGTAAGGGTATTCTTTTTTTCTTTCTCTGTAAGTTTTAGATATAAATCTATCAAATATATGATTCATTTGCCAATCGGGATATCCAGTATAAAATATTTCGTCGAGATCATTTCTTGCTCTACTTTTACTTCTTTCAACAAAGTTATATAAATATAAAAATTTATATTCTATCTCATATTCATCAATTGGATTAATTAAAGGCATCTTGTGAAGTTCATTAGAAAGTTCCTCTTCATCGCATCTATCAAAAATTTCATCATCTGTTATTATTGCATTTTCAGAAAACTCATAATCAAATATAATTATATATCTTAAAATTAATGATAATATTTGGTTTGTATTTAATTTAGAAATATCCTTTTCTAATAGCCCAGTGTAATATTCATCATTGAAACAATCTATTATCTTTCTTCTAAAATGATAATCCTTTTCAAAGTTTTTATAGTATTCTTCAAGTAAAAGATACTTAACCTCTCCTTTAAAATATCTATTATCAGCATTTTTAATATATAATCCTAGCTTTTCGGAAATGCATATTGGATTTATCTTTTTTAAACATTCTATTCCAACCATAATTCAAACCTCTT
>CANDSI010000018.1 GCA_947388575.1 uncultured Mycoplasma sp. | reverse complement strand
AGACTTATTTCAGTTAATTTATTAAAAACTGAAATTCATTTGAAAATTGGCAAAACTTTAATTTAGTGTCTTACTTTCTTTTAATTTATTAATCTTTATGATATAATTGAATATAGAATTCATGATTTTAAATGGTGGTTTTATGAAAAAATATATAGAAATAATTATTGGGGGGAAAAGGTATCGTTTTTTAGTTGATGAAGAATTAGATAGTGTTTTAAAATCTTCACTTAAAGAACGCTATAGATTTGATGCTAGTAATACTCTTGTTGTAGAAAATAATGATTTAATCAATTCTTATAATTTAAAACAGCTTATTTTAAAATCAATATTAAACCAAATTGATACTTATGATTTAACTCCGGATTTACGAAAAAAAATCGATTCTTTAAAAAATTATGTTGGAAGTAAAAGTACTGTTTATAGCAGCGATTTATCTAAATTAGATAGTATCTTAGGAGAGGCTAGCGAAATATATGGTGGGGTAAGAAATACTCTCTCAAAAAAAGAAAAAGCTCAAGAACAAAGAGAACAAGTTAAAGAAAGCTTAGAAGAAATACAAGATATTATTCAAAAAACAGATTATGAAAATGATAATTTAAGCGAAACTACTAGTTCAACAGAGGATAAATTAGAAGAGTTTAAAGCTTTAATTGAAGAAGTTTCTCATGAAGAAGAACTTAAAGATAAAATTCCTGTAAATGAGATAAATGATGCAATGGATAGAGTTATAATTTGTTCTTCAATGGAAGAATTTATAAATAAAACAGGAAATAATGTTGGTTCTTATGATGTTGTAAATGCTATTAAAAATAAAAATGAAAAAATTGTTTTACCGCCTAATTCGAAATTAGAGGATGTAGCGGTAGAAATATTAAAAACTTGTATTAATGATAAAACATTAATGGATAAAGTCGTTACTTATGTTGAAAGGAAAGCTGTTTATAAAAATAAAGCAGATGCAGCTTTCGAATCTTTACGTAGTAGTCTTAAAGTATCAGGCTTAAATTCACGTAATTTGAATTATTTTGGAGATCAATTTTTTTCTGCTTTTGAATCAATATGCAGTGAATCTGGTATGAGTTTTGAATCTATGTTTGCTGATTATTTTAATAGTTATTCTGCAAATAGAAAATATAATTCACCAATGGATAAATTTATTAGATTGTTTAATAAGTATAATGGTGGAAATGATGATACTAGAGCTTTGTTAGAGGCCATGCTTGTTAAAAAAGCTATTTCTAGAGGATTAATATCCCGTACATATAATAACTATTTAAAAGATGAATATCGTAATTTAAATGTTAGTAGTGGAGGTTATATTAATTTTAACGAAAGTTCTTTTAGTAATATTACTGGAGGAATATCTTCTAGCGAAGCGCATTCAGTTAATATAGCTAGCGAAGGGCACTTAGGAACTAATAATAATTCTTATGAAGGTGATCTTCAATATGATACAACTATTTCTAAAGCAGGAATAGGAGAAACTATAGACAATCCAACATTAAATAATAATAAAGGCTCAAGTTATACTACTGCCAAAGCTAATTTAAATGCTTCTATGAATGTTAAAAGGAATGGAATAAGAGGAGAAATTGCAGATAAAAAAGAGTTTGGTGCAACTACAACTCAAACTCAAGCTAGGTCCTCAGGAATATCTATATCTGGTCGAAGATTTACTTCTAATAGTATGCTTAACCCTGCTTTCTGAAGATGGAGCTGAAGAGGAAGAGTATAATGAAGATTTTGTTGAAACTGGATTTGATGAAAGTAATGTTGATATCGAAAATTCAAATAATTATGGAGATAGTGATTTCCAAGAGAATAATGTTAATAATAATAGTTTATCTTCTAATGTTCAAAATGCAGCACAAGAAGCTGGAAATAATCTTGCAGATAATGCAACTGAAGCAGCAAAAGATGCGGCTAAAAATGCTGTAAAAGATGCTGTTAAGAAAAATGTTAAAAAAGCAATTATAGAATTTATTAAGAAAAATCCTTGGACATGGGTAGTTATAGGAGTTATTCTATTATTATTACTTATACTTTTTATTATTTTAGCTTCTAGTGATGATAATAAAAACCAGGGCTTAGGATATTATGATTCTGCTTGTAACTTTAATGCAACTAAAGTCGTAGTTTCAAGTTGTGAGACAACTAGTAATCTACAAAATTTAGATTTAAAAGACTATGTTACAAGAATGGCTTATCTTTATACAAAAGATGGAGATTATTCTGATGAAACAATTAAAGCTTTAATGATAGTTTTAAAAACTAATGTACTTAGCTTAGGCGGATATGTTAGTGGAAGTAAAAATGTAAATGTTAAAATATGTGATGTTTATGATGGAGTTATTAATGAAAGTTCCTTATTTGATGGGGTAGAAGGATCATTAGAAAAATTAAATTCTATATATGAACAAATTAGTGAATATTTATTTATTTCTTCTTCTTATAAATCAAGTATTTCTTCTTTAGGAAGTGCAAATTCAATAGCTATTAATAGTTCTATACTTGAAAATTTAGAAAGTGAAGCAGTGTCTGGTTCAAACTATAGTGAGATTCTTAATAATGTCTTTAAAGTTGAAACAGAAGAAAATATTACTATTAATGAAGCTAGAGAAAATATATTTTTAGGAGATTCTAGAACTCAGGGAATGTTACTTACATCTGTAATTAATGAGAGCAATACCGTTTATGGAGTCGGGTATGGTTATAACTGGTTAGTTGGTAATAGTGGTTTTACAGGCACTACTAATGCCTCTAATGGTGGAATTAATGCTGTTAATTCTAAAATAGCAAATGGCAAATTATATAACATAATTATTTGGTTAGGAGTTAATGACTTAGGAAATGTAAATAGTTATTTAGAAAAATATATTGAGCTTGCTAAAGGTGAATGGAGTAACCATAATTTATATATTGTTTCTGTTGGTCCCGTATTAGATAGTAGCTCTAAATATGCTAAAAATGAAACCATTAATGAATTTAATAATGCAATGAAAGATGGTATTAATAAAGCTAGCTTAAATAACTTAAAGTATGTTGATTTGGGGTATACAGAAAGTTCTATAAAAAGTTATGATAGTGCTGGAGTTCACTATAGTAGTGAAGACTATCGAAATATTTATACAAAAATGACTAGTAATATTGTTAGTGGTCCTAGCTCAATTAGTACTAAATTAGCATTATATAGATTGAGTGATTATTGTACTTATTATACATTAACAGAAAATGATGCTTATTGGTGGCCAATTGGTAGTAAAGAGCCTACGCAAGGAAATATTTATGGAGGAACTCCTACAGCTACAACAATTACTTCTCCATTTGGTCCAAGAATTATTAATAATATAAAAAGTAATCATAAAGGTATTGATATTTCTGGAGGAACAGCATGTTTTTCTAATGTTATTATAGCCTCTAAAAGTGGCACAGTAACTACTATGAACGATTCATGTCCAACAAATGGTTCTTATGGCAGTTCTTGTGGAGGTGGTTATGGAAATTATGTTATTATTGATCATGGTGATGGCACTTCAACAGTTTATGCTCATATGTCGAGTGGTACAGTATCAGTAAAAGTCGGGGATACAGTTAGTCAAGGTCAAAAGATTGGCGTTATGGGTAGTAGTGGATCTTCAACTGGTTGCCACTTGCATTTTGAAGTGAGATTAGAGGGAACAAAAGTAAATCCATCAAATTATGTCAAAGCAGATAATCCAAGACCTGTTAATTCGATTAATGCTAATATATCTGGTAATGATGGTGATGGTAAAAATATGGTATGTTCTTCATTGCTTGCTTCAGGATTCTCAAAAGAGGCTACAATTGGAATAATGGCTAATCTTTATGCAGAAAGTGGTTATAATCCTATAAATTTACAAAATTCTTATGAATCAAAACTTGGTTATACTGATTCAAGTTATACCTTAGCGGTTGATAATGGTTCTTATAAAAATTTTTCGAGTGATAGTGCGGGCTATGGTTTGGTTCAATGGACTAGTGGAGGGCGAAAGCTAAATCTATATAATTATGCTAAAGAAAGAAATGTTTCAATTGGTAACTTTGAAATGCAATTTAATTTTATGTTAAGAGAATTAGAAAGAAGCTATTCTAATACTTATAAATATATAACTGGCGGACATAATGCTATAGATACTGGAGCATATTGGTGTGATCATTATGAATCTCCAGGAGGAAGTGAACCTTGTAGTATTCATGGTAATTGTCCTTCTCAACATTGTATAAATAGAACAAAAAATTCTATTTTAAGTGATAAAATTGAAGAGTATGTTAATAATGGATGTAAATATTAAGGAGTTGAGATAAGTGGAAGAGCATAAGAAGAAAATATTAATACTAGTTGGCGCAATAATGATTGTTATCATATTATTAGCAATAATTTTAGGTATAGTTTTTCAAGAAGATAACAAAAGTAAACCTTCGACAGATCATGGGAATGTCGAAAATAAAAATATAATATCTAAAGAAATTGAAGAGCTTAAAAGCGATGAACTGTTTTTTGCTCTTCAAAACACTATAAATAGCTATTATAATATGCTTGCTAATAAAAAAACTGATAATCTATTAAAGATATTAGATGAAGACTTTAAGAAAGAAAAACATATAACCAATAGTAATTTATATAGTATTATTAATTCGGAGTATGAAACAGTTAGTTTTATAGCTAAATCTATTTATTATAATCCTAATAGCTCTATTACGTATTATTTTGTTAATGGTTATTTAACAAACTTAACAATGATGGAAGATGATTATCAATATTATCCAAATATAAATTTTTTAATAGTTGTTGATGAAAAAACTAATTACTGTTGTATAAAGCCTCTTGATAACAGTATTAATGTAAGCGATTATTCAAAATCTTATGATATAAAAGAAAAAAAGATAACTAGTGAGTATTTATTATCTTCTTATACAATGAGTGAAAAAAATAAACTTTCAGTTTATATAACGGAATTTTTAGATTTAATGGTTTATGATAATAATAGAGCTTATAATATGTTAGATGAAATAACTAAAAAAAAGTATCAAAATAGGATGGATTTTGAAAATAATTTACTTGATATTTATAATAATATTTCTACTATCATATTTGGATATTCTGTAAAAGAAAATAATGGAGAAAAAGTTTATAGTATAACAGATGATTATCAAAATAAAATTACAATTTATGAGAAAAATACGATGAACTATAAAATAAGTTATTAGGAGTTGAATTAAATGTTATTAAATGTTTTATTAATTATAATTGGGTTTATTTTATTAATTAAGGGAGCTGATTTTTTAGTTAGTGGCTCTAGTAAGATAGCAAAGAAGTTTCACATTCCAGAAATAATTATAGGTCTTACAATTGTTTCTATTGGTACTTCGATGCCTGAGCTTTTTGTTAGTATAACTTCAGCGGTAGAAGGTTATAGTGATATGGCACTAGGAAATGTAATTGGGAGTAATATTTGTAATCTTTTATTAATTTTAGGCTTATCTTCAGTTATTAGACCAATTAAGTTTCAAAAAGAAACAAGAATTATTGAACTACCTTTAAGTTTGCTCTTAACTATTATTTTTTGGATTATTTGTTTTTCTAATAATTTTATTAGCAAAGCAGAAGGAATTTTTTTATTAGTATTATTTTTAGGTTTTATTGTTTATACTATTTACATGAGTTTGCATGGAGATAAGAATGAAAAAAAATCTCAAGAAGTTTTAAAAGAAGAGAGAGGAAAATTCTTTATCTTTAAAAATGCAGTCTATATTATTATTGGGATTATAGCTTTAAAATATGGAGGAGATTTTGTTGTAGATAATTCAGTGGAAATAGCTGAGTTGTTTAATATTAGTGATGCTATAATTAGTCTTACAATACTTGCTATTGGAACGAGTTTGCCAGAACTTGTTACAAGTGTTACAGCTGCTATAAAAGGAAATAGTGATATTGCAATTGGGAACATTATAGGATCTAATATATTCAATATGCTTATGATAATTGGTGTATCAGCTAGTATAAAACCTATAACTTATAATCCTAGTTATAATATTCAAATGATAATTTTATTAATTGCAATTGTATTTTTAGCATTATTTCCATTTATTAAACCTAAAAATGAAATGAGTAGAGGAAATGGTATTGTTTATATTATAACTTATATTGTATATATGGTATTATTATTTATAATTTAAAAAGAAGTCATTGGACTTCTTATTTTTTTATTTTTTCAACCTTATAAGTAGCACCTTTAGTGTCTACGGTTACTTTAGTAATTGTAATATTTTCTTTTAATTTACCGCTTATGTTGTCAGTTACTTCTTCTTTCGATTCAATTTCTTTTAAGATTTCCATTCCTTTTGTAACTTTTCCAAAACCTGCATATTTGCCATCTAATGAGTATTTAGCACTATCACTTAAAACAATGAAAAATTGAGATCCAGCACTATCCATATCTTGAGCTCTTGCCATAGAGATTATTCCTTCATCATGACTCAAAGTGTTTTTGCTATAACCGTTTTGCTTAAATTCTCCTTTAATAGAATAACCAGGTCCGCCAGTGCCTTGACCTTCAGGGTCTCCTCCTTGTAATACGAAACCTTTTGCTAAACGATGAAAGTTATTACCATTATAGAAACCACTTTCAATTAAATTCACAAAATTGGCAACAGTATTAGGTGCATATTCAGGATATAATTCGATTTCGATTGTTCCATAATTTTCTATTTCCATTGTTACGATAGGGTTATCATATTTTTTATCTTCATTGTTATTTTCTTTGGTGCTACAACCAGCTATAATTATTAAAAGAAAGATTACAATTAAATATTTTATTTTTTTCATTTTATCACCAAATTAATTTTATCATAGATTACATTAAATTAAAATACTTTTAGGGTAAAGTTTCTAATAGTTGCAATTTAATAGTCGAGTGATAAAGTAACCGTGATTTTATATTTTATGCCTTGAGTATATTTTTATTAAAAAAATGAAAATGTAAAGTATTCTTTTTAATTTATTTTACTTGACTAATTTGGTATTTTTGATATACTAGAAGTAACTTTAAAAAAGGGTGCGAGCTATTTGAATCAATACTTTACTAATAATGATAATATAAGAAGTGAAAGAAGAGTCATAAAATATAACTATGATTCTCTTTCGCTTTCTTTTATTAGTGATAATGGAGTGTTTTCAAAAGATAAAATTGATTATGGTAGTAGGTTACTCGTGGATACGTATTTAAAATATAATAAGGATAAAAATATTTCTAGCTTTTTAGATGTTGGATGTGGGTATGGTTTTATTAGTATATTATTATCTAAAATATTGGATGTTAGAGGTATTGGAATTGATGTTAATAGAAGGGCACTTAAGCTTGCGGAAGAGAATACTAAATTAAATAAAGTAGATGTTGATTTTATTGAAAGTGATTGTTATAAAAATGTTAGTGGGGTTTACGATTTGATAATTAGTAATCCTCCAATTAGAGCGGGTAAAAGCGTTGTACTTGAGATTCTCCGAGGTGCTAGTGATTATATGAGTGATACTAGTGAACTCTGGTTTGTTATAAGAAAAGATCAAGGGGCTAAAAGCGTTATAAATGAGATTAGTTCTCTTTATAAAATAGATATAGTAGAAAAAAGCAAAGGTTTTTTTATAATTGTTGCTAAAAAGCATTGACATGATAGTTTTTTGCTGCTACAATTTTAAATTGGTGACGTATTTGTTTTTTTCTAGAAATTAAGCACTAAAAATTTAGATATTGGGGTGAAATCGTGGCTTATAAAGTTAAAAAATTTGGAGACCATAGAGAAAGAAGAAGTTTCTCTACGAGTCGTAACACTATGGAGTTGCAAGATTTACTTGAGATTCAAAAAAAATCATATCAGGAGTTTTTAGAAACTGGTATCAAAGAAGTATTTGATGATTTGTTTCCAGTAGAATCATTTACTGGTAATATTTCACTAGAATTTGGTGAATATTCTTTTGATACGCCTAGATATTCGATTAAAGAAGCTAAGGAACGTATGGTAAACTATGCAGCACCACTAAAGGTTCAAGCAAGAGTATTTATTCATGAAACTGGTGAAGTTAAAGAACAAGAAATATTCCTTGGTGATATGCCTTTAATGACTGATTCTGGAACATTTATTATTAATGGAGCAGAACGTGTTATTGTATCACAATTAGTACGTAGTCCATCTATTTATTTTAAACGTGAAATAGATAAGAATGGACGTAGAATTATTTCAGGTGAAGTGATTCCTAATAAAGGTACATGGTTAGAGTATGAGCTTGATGCTCGTAATATTATGTATGTTAGAATTGATAGAACAAGAAAAGTTCCTGTTACTACTTTCTTACGTGCTTTAGGTCTTTCTAATGATGAAGATATTACTTCAGTATTTGGAGAGAATGATTATTTAACTAATACTATTGAAAAAGATAGCACAAGAAATACTGATGAAGCTTTAATTGAAATTTATGAAAAGCTTAGACCTGGTGAACCTGCTACTTTAGATAGTAGTAAGAACCAATTAGTAACTAGATTCTTTGATAGATTCCGTTATGATTTAGCTAAAGTTGGACGTTATAAATTTAATAAAAAATTAAATGTTGTTGATCGTTTACTTGGTTGTACTTTAGCAGAAGATATTAAAGATGGTAAAACTGTTGTAGCTAGTAAAGGTACAGTAGTTACTAAAGAAATATTAGAAACTTTAAAACCAATATTTGCTAATGGTTATAATTTAAAGAAAACTATTACAAATGAAGAACTTGATGAATATAATATGATTCAAGAAGTACTTGTATATGGTAAAGAAAATCCAGAACAAGTTGTTAAAATTATTGGTAATGATCCATCTACAGATGTTAGACGTCTTACTATTCCAGATATTTATGCTTCAATATCTTATTATTTAAATTTACATGATAATATCGGAAATACTGATGAAATTGATAACTTAGGTAATAGACGTGTTCGTCAAGTTGGAGAATTAATCCAAAATATATTTAGAACTGGTATGTCTCGTATGGAAAGAGTTATTCGTGAGAGAATGACTACTCAAGAGTTAGATTCAGTTACGCCTAAAACATTAATTAATATTAGACCTGTAACAGCAGCTTTAAAAGAATTCTTTGGTAGTTCACAATTATCAAAATTCATGGACCAAATTAATCCGATTGCAGAGCTTACAGATAAAAGACGTTTATCTTCTTTAGGACCTGGTGGTTTATCAAGAGATAGAGCTGGTATGGATGTTCGTGACGTTAATGCTTCACACTATGGTCGTATTTGCCCTATTGAATCACCAGAAGGTCAAAATATCGGTCTTATTACATCTTTAGCAGGTTATGCTAAAATTAATGAATATGGATTTATTATGACTCCTTATCGTAAAGTAGTAGATGGAGTTGTAACTGATGAAATAGTTTATATGACTGCTGATGAAGAACATGATTATTATATTAGTCAAGCAACTGTTGATTTAGATAAAAATAATAAAATTGTTAATGATGAAATTTTATGCCGTTTAAATGGTGATAACGTTATGGCTAAAAGAGAAGTAGTTAATTTTGTTGACGTAGCTCCTAGTCAAATCGTTTCAATTACAACAAGTTGTATTCCTTTCCTTGAATATAGTGATGCTAATCGTACACTAATGGGTTCAAACATGCAACGTCAAGCAGTACCTCTTATTACTAGTGAATCTCCAATAGTTGGTACAGGTGTAGAACATATTGCAGCTAGAGATTCTGGTTCGACTGTTGTTTGTAAAGCTGATGGTGTAGTTGAATACGCTGATGGTAAGAAAATTATCGTTAAAAATGCTAAGGGTAAAGATACTTATTATTTAGCAGATTTTGAAAGAACAAATGCTTCAACAGCTTTAAATCATCATCCTTTAGTTAAGAAAGGCGAAAAAGTACATCGTGGGGAAGTAATCGCAGATGGACCATCTACGGAATCAGGAGAACTAGCTTTAGGTAAAAATATGACAGTAGCTTTCATGACATTTAATGGTTATAACTATGAAGATGCTGTAATATTAAATGAAAACTTAGTTAAAGATGATGTTTATACAAGTTTACATATTGATCACTATGATATAGATTGTCGTGATACAAAACTTGGACCTGAAGAAATTACAAGAGATATTCCAAATGTTGGAGAAGAAGCTCGTAAAAACTTAGATTCTAATGGTATTGTTAGAATAGGTACTGAGGTTAAAGAGGGCGACATCTTAGTTGGTAAAGTTACACCAAAAGGTATGCAAGAACTTACTAGTGAAGAAAAATTATTACATGCAATATTTGGTGAGAAAACTCGTGAGGTTAGAGATACCTCTCTTAGAGTAGAACATGGTGCTGCTGGTATAGTTCATGATGTTAAAATTTATACAAAAGAAAATAGTGATGAACTTCCTGCGGGAGTATCAAAAATAATTCGTGTTTATATTATTCAAAAACGTAAAATTCAGGTTGGAGATAAAATGTCTGGACGTTATGGTAATAAAGGTGTTATTTCACTTGTATTACCAGAAGAAGATATGCCATATTTACCAAATGGTAAACCAGTTGATGTTATGCTTAATCCACTTGGTGTTCCGTCTCGTATGAACATTGGACAAATCTTAGAGTTACACTTAGGTATGGCTGGAAAGCTTCAAGGTGTTAAATATGCGACTCCAGTATTTGATAGTGCTACTTGGGAAGATATTCAAGAAGAAATGGCTTCAGCTGGTATGGAACCTGATGGTAAAACAGTATTGTATAATGGACGTACTGGAGAACCTTTTGATCATAGAGTATCAGTTGGTGTTATGTACATGTTAAAACTACATCACATGGTTGATGATAAGTTACATGCTCGTGCAACTGGACCTTATAGTTTAGTTACACAACAACCTTTAGGTGGTAAAGCACAATTTGGTGGACAACGTTTTG
>CANDSI010000017.1 GCA_947388575.1 uncultured Mycoplasma sp. | reverse complement strand
GATTTTAAGTTTAATTTTTATTTGATAGAGTATTCAAATTCAGATAAAAAAATAAGTATAGCATTTTCAAATGAAAATGAACCAACACGCAGAGATGTTGTATTTCTTAATAGAGAACAATCAAAAATTGGAAATACAGAGTTAGAAATATCACAATATGAAAATATGTATATAGCAAAATTCAACTATAATGGAACAATGTTTGATATTTCAACGAATGACGTAACACAGGATGAATTAATAAATTTACTTACATCAATCATTAAATAATTAAAAAGCGAATCTATCAATATAGAAGATTTGCTTTTTTCGTGTTATAATTTGAGTTATAAGAAGGCGAGAATTATGATTTGTATTGGAAAGATTACTGATGAAGATTTTGAAGAAGAAATTAAAGTTATGAAAGAACCTAGAATAAGGTATGGTGCGAGAGGTCTAGTATTCAATTCAGAAGGCAAAATAGCAGTATTATATAAAAAAATTAAAAATGAATATAAGCTAATTGGTGGAGGCATTGATGAAAATGAAGATCCGATTAAAGCATTTAAAAGAGAAGTATTAGAAGAAACTGGATGTATTGTAGATATTGATGATTGCTTAGGAACGATTGTTGAGCAAAAATCACATGACAATTTTATCCAAACATCTTATGTTTATGTATCACATGTTATCGAAGATACAGGTAAAGATTCATTTACAGAACAGGAAAAAGGTGAAGAGTCAGTTTGCCTTTGGTTAAAGTTAGAAGAAGCTATTGATAAAATTAAGAATTGTGAAAATAGTTTAATTGCATCTAAATATGATGGAGAGATGAGCATTTATCACACTAAATTTATAGTAAGAAGAGATTATAAAATATTAGAATACTATAAGAATCATAGTTAATCTATGTTGAATGAGAGTTAATACAGCTTGAAAAATTAACAATTTACTTTGATATTAAAAGTCCCTATAATAGTAACCATTATTTATGAAAGGGAGTTTTTTCTATGAGTACACCACAATTTAAAATAGATTTATCTAAAAATAATAAGAAAAATAATCAGGTTTCTTACATTGAAAAAATGATGAATCGTAGTTTTAATAAAGAAGCAAAGATAAGAGAATATAAGAATAAAAAACAAAATATAGCACTTATAGGATTAGGTCCTCATTCAAAAAGAATATATCTTAATTATTTTAAAAAACATAATACTAATTTTGCTTTACTTGTAGATTTAGATTCTAAAAGACAAGAAGTAAGAGATTATTTAGATAATAATGGTTTTAAAAGTACACGTATTTTTACTTTAAGTGATACAATAAAAGATAATGATTTACTACCCAAAGATATTGAAAGTAATTTATTAGCGGTTTGCAAAACTTTAGAAATAAGTCATATAATTATTTCAACTGAACCGAAAGCTCATAATATGTATATTCATTTTGCACTTGAAAACAATTTTGATGTTTTAACAGATAAACCAATTACAGTTACAAAAAATATGACAAGTTTAAGAAGTATTGAAAAAGTAAGAAAACAATACTATGATATTTTGGATTTAGCTAATAATACTGATGTTATGTGCAAGGTAATGTGTCAAAGACAGTATCATAAGGGCTATGAGTATATTAAAAAGATTCTTAATGATACAGTAAAAAAATATCAAATTCCTATAACTTATATTGACATTTATCATTGTGATGGAAACTGGGAGATGCCTCATGATTTATTAAAAGAGAATCATCCTTATAAATATGGCTATGGAAAGCTATTTCATTCAGGATACCATTTTATAGATTTGTTAAGCGATTTTGTAAAGATTAATAATCAACTAAAAGGAAATAAAAAAATATCAAAGGCAGAAGTTTATAGTAGTGCATTAACACCAAATGAAGAATTAAATATTTTTAATAAAGATGATTTTCAAAGAATCTTTAAAGAACAACAAATACCAGAATATTATAATCAAGATGAATTACCTAAGTTTAATAAGTTTGGTGAAAAGAACTTTTATGGATCTTTAGATTTCAGAAATAAAAATAATCAATTAATAACTCATTGTAACTTAAATCTTTTACATTATGGATTTTCTCGTAGGGGTTGGATAGAAACTAAAGATTTTTATAAGTCAAACGGTAGAATAAGACATGAATATGTAAATATCCAAGTAGGTCCATTAATGAATATTCAAATTCACAGTTATCAATCTAAAGAGATAAAAGATAGAACTACTGATTTATCTTTAGAAGAACAAGTGGGTGGATTAGAACATTTTGATATTCATATATATCGTAATTCAGACTTAATTGGTGGTAATCCACACGAAGTTATTAGGTTAGGCGATTTATATTCTGATAAAGAAAAAGAGAATATATTAGGTTATAACGAATTATCAAGAGAAGTTTATATAAATAATTTTTTAAAAGGAAAATGTGAAAAAGGAGATATTAAAGATCAAGCTCTTGGAATTGAGATATTAACTGCTTGTGCTAAAGGTATTCGTAATTATTATAATAATAAAAAAGTGTCAGTAAATATTGAAGTTAGAAACAAATATACATATCCAATAAACTTAAATGAATATAAGCAGTTTTCTGAAAAAAAATACTTGAATAAAGAAAGTAATGATTTAAAATGTTATATGAATATGATAAATGATTATGATTATCACATTTGGCTTAGAGAGTTTCCGGAAGATAAGATGTATTTAACATTTATATCTGTAAGTGATGATAAAAATGTTGTTGGTGGATTATTAGCAAAAACAGATAAAAGTAAGTTTAGAGCAAAGATTAGATTTTATTTATTGAGATTTTTAGTGGAACATTTTAATATAACTACTATCTTAAAAATCGTGGAAAATAAAGGAGTTTAAGGAACATTGTCGGAAATTTTGCCGGTTTTTTGCCGACTTTTTGCCGGAAATCTTGCCGGAAATTTGCCGACTTTTTGCCTAGACTTTTCCGGGTAATGGAGTATAATGGAGTAAAATGAGTTAATTCTGCAAAGAGATAGCTCATTTTTTAATGTTTTTAGGTATTGCCCTTGACATTTCCAAATATTTCCATTAAAATAAATGACAATTTCAGGTGGGTTGAAAACTGATTTATTAATGGAAATAGAGATTATTGGTATTTCAGCTGATAGTCTCTTTTTGCTAGAAAGGAGCTTGGTTTGATGAATTTAAAATTAACTCTTGATATGATATATAATTTACCAACAACTGTAATAAATATATCAGAGCAAAATGAAGAATTTGAAGGATTAATTTCTGATAGAATTTGTAGTGAATATGATATTAGTGATATTAAAAGTAAATTAGCTAGAATGTTCGACAAATTCAATGGAGTAAAATTTTATTATAATATTCCTATATCAGATAATATTAAAATAACGGGCTCTTATGAAGTAAAAGAAGGAAGTAGTCAACAAACAATAATTAGTAAACAGGATCAAGCAGTTACTAAAAAACTCGATAGCATGATATGGGCATCAGACTTTTATGATTCTATCATATCATTAGCGAAAGGGCTTACTAAAGGTGAAGCAGTATATTTGGTTTATGGATTGTTTGCTCATAAATCAACTGAATATATTGCTGAAATAATTAATGTAAGTGAAAGAACGGTCCGAACTATTAAAAGAAGTTGTTTAGTTAAAACATGGCTTGCCCTAGAAGCATTATATGAGAAAGACAAATAAGTCTTTTTTTTATTAGTTAGGAGGTGAAAGATTGAGCGAAACTATAAAAGTATCTATGCCTAGTTCTTTGAGTAATCAAGTAAAATCAAGAGCAGAAACTCTTGGTATGACTACACCAGAGTACATTAGAACCTTAGCAAGTTTAGATGTTAGTACTCATAATTATCAAGAATTAGCAATTTATATTAATTTTTTATATAATCAAATCATCGATTGTCATAATAAGTTAGATATTCATTGTGTGGCAGTTCAAGATATTCCAATCATAAAATTAGAGCAAATTTCTTGTTAAGGGCTGACATATAACTAATAATGCGGTATAATAAGGTTATTAATTAGAAGGAGGAATTTTTGTGAAGAACAAAAATAAAAAGCCTTTTGTAATTATATATCTTATAGTGCTAATCGCGATTATTAGTACACCAGTTATCCTTTATGCAAGAGAAACTAAAAAAAATAAACAATTTATGGTAGATGATAATAATTTAACATCAGAAGTTAAAAATAACGAAAGTATGGTTAATGATTATTTAGATGTTTCAGAAAATAAAAATGATGATAATCAAAAAGATAATGAAGAAACAAGCACTAAAACAACTACCATTGAAAAAGAGAATGATAACTCATTAAAAGAATCTAATACTCAGAATAAAACTTCTGATAAAAACAATAATTCTAAGAATATCAATTCTACCAAAAAAGAAGAAAAACCATTAGAAGAAACTTCTAATGAGAATAAAAATAATAATTCATCATCAATAAAAGTTGAAAATAAACCATCAAACGAAGAAAGTAAACCCACAACTGATGATACTAAGCCAGTTGAAACTAAAAAACCACAGATAATTAAATATTATGAATCCATAACTCATGGAAAAAAAGAGTTTGCAACTGAAAAAGAAGCCTTAGATAGAGGTGAAGAAATTGCTAATAATGAATTAAATTATGTGATTTCACAGAATAAATTAAATGGTGAAAATACAATGAAACCAGATATTAATTACTATCGTGTCTACCCATCAGTTATTGATGAGGAAGGACATACTTGGTATTATCTACACTTTTTTTGCCAAAGTGGTGAAAATAATGATGATAAATTAAAATCTATGTATTAAAAATGATATTTTTGAGTGCTATTTAACAATAGTACTTTTTTTATGTTCTGCTTGCCTAGCAAGTAAGAATGAAAGTAGGGGGAAAATGAAAAAAATATACAAATATCTAGCATTATCGCTAGTTTTTTTAATGGGTTTTATATGCAAAACTGTTAATGTTGATGCTGCCTCTGCTTCTGTAAGAGATACTGGATGGAAGTTAGAACGTCAACAATTTATAGAGCCTGGAAAACATCACATGTCAGATAAATTTAATGAAAATTACATCGATGGACGAGTTTCATATTGGATATAGCCTAATGTTCATTATGGTAAAGATGATTATATTGAGGGGACATGGGAAGATATAGGCTTTTCTAATGATTTAAAAGAACGAATCACCTTAATTGCATATTATGGATATACTTATCCAAACCATCAAACACTAAAATATCGTGCTGCTACCCAAGCAATGATTTGGGAAGCTATAATGGGAGAAGGCTCTTATGTAAGATTTTCTAAAGATTATTGGAGCAAAGGAGAAATTTTAGATATTTCAGCTGAAAGAGCAGAGATAGAGAACTTAATTGCAGGACATTATACCAGACCTTCTTTTAACGGTGGCTATTATCAAGTCCAAAGAGGTAAAAGTATTTCTTTAACTGATACAAATAATGTTTTATCACAATATGATGTAAATGTGAGTGGAGCAGATTATTCAATCGAAGGTAATACACTTACAATTACTCCTAATCAAAGTGGAAGTATTAATGTTTCTTTAAATAAAAGAATGCCTTATGATACAAAATATAAACTTTTTGTAGGAGATGGTATTCAAAAAATGATAGTACCAGGTACTTCTGATCCGGTAGTGGCTAGAATACAAATCGAAACATTTAATGGTTCTGTTGAAGGTAATAAATTAGATAAAGAAACTGGTAACACAGCACAAGGACAGGCAACTTTAAAAGGAGCTAAATATGGTATTTATGAAAGTGATACAGGAAACCTTGTAACCACTTTTACTACCGATGAAAACGGTCATTTTAAGAGTGATAATATTCTTGAATCAAAAGAGTATTATATTCAAGAAATAAGTCCAAGTGAAGGTTATAAACTTGATAAAACACGTTATAATTTTTCTATGGTTGATAAAGAAACTGCTTATGTAGATCTTTATGAAGAAGTAGTAAAAAATTATGTTTCAATTTTAAAACAATATGATTTTGTTAATGGAAATACCACTTTTTTAGATGCAGAAGCTGGTATCAATTTTGAAATATATTTTCCAGATGGAAGATTATTTGATACTATAACAACAGATAAAAACGGGTATGCAACAATTAACTTGCCTTACGGAATATGGAAATTCCATCAAGTAAATACTACAAGCGGTTATGAGAAGATTTATGACTTCTATATAACAGTGGATTATAATACTCCAAATGAACAAAAATATAATATTTTAAATAATGCTTTATCTGCTTATTTACAAGTATTTAAAACTGATAGTGTTACAGGAAAAACCATTGCACTTGCTAATACTACATTTAAAATTTTCAATAAAGATAAAAATGAGTATGTTACTCAATTTGTAGGTGGTAAAGTATATGATGAGTTTACAACTGATGAGGAAGGTAAATTTACCACTTATTTGAAACTTGAGAGTGGAAATTATACTTTAATCGAAACATCTAGTCCAAATGGCTATTTAATTGCTGAAGAAGGTGTTGATTTTACAATAGGAAATGATACAAGATTCTCATATACAACTTATGGGCCTATCATTTCTATGAATTTTAATAATACTCCAATAAGAGGAAAGATAGAAATTCATAAACAAGGTGAAGTTTTTACTATAAATAATGGTACATTTAATTATAATGGTAGAAAATCATTAGAAGGTATAACCTATGTTATTTATGCTGATGAAGATATAAAAACAAGTGATGGTAATTATATTTATTACGAAAAAGATGAATTTGTAGGTACATTAATTACTGATAAAAATGGATATGCTATAAGTGAGAGTTTACCACTTGGCAAATATAGAGTACAAGAAGTTAGAACTAATGAAGACTATTTATTAGATGAAACAATTTATAAAGTTGAATTAACTGAAATTGATAATAAGACAGAAATAGTTTATAGTTCTAATAATATGCTTAATCTTCTTAAAAAGGGTGATGTGGAGTTTACAAAAACAGATTTTGTAGATGATGAACCTATCACTGGTGTTTTAATGGAGTTATATACTGAAAGTAATGAACTTATCTTTAGTGGTAAAACTGATGCAAATGGTAAGATTCTAATAAAAGATTTGAAAGTTGGAAGATACTATTTTGTAGAAAAAGAAACAACAACAGGTTATCTTTTAAATGAAGATAAACTATGGTTTGAAATCACAGAAGATGGCGAAGTTGTTAAATCTTCTATGACAAATAAAAGAGTAGAAGGAATCATAAATATTCATAAAGATGGTGAAAGATTTGCTATCAGCGATGTTTGTGAAGATTCAAAATGCTTTATTTATGAAACTAATGAGAATTTAGAAGGCATTAAGTTTGAATTATATGCTCGTGAAGATATTATTTTGAATAATATTATAAGATTTAAAGCAGGTGATTTAGTTGCAACAGGAACTACTGATGAAAATGGTAATCTAGTATTTAGTAATCTTTATTTAGGTAAGTATTTCATTAAAGAAGTTGAAACAAAAGATGGATATGTTCTTGATGAAAAAGAATATGATTTTGAACTTGAATATGTTGATTCTAAAACACCAATCATCGAAACTTCTTATTCATTAAAAAATTACTTAATTAAAAGTGATTTAGAATTTACAAAAGTAGATTTATCTGATGGTACACCTTTACCAAATACATTAGTAGAAATCTATAATGAAAACGATGAATTAATTTTTAGTGGTAGAACTGATGAAAATGGTAAGATTGTATTAAAAAATATGCCTTATGGTAAATATTATATTTTAGAGAAAGAAGCTCCAGAAGGTTATGTATTAAACGAAGAACCTATGCCTTTTGAGGTAAAAGAAAATGGTGAAGTTATAAAAGCTACTATGGAAGATGAAAAAATTAAATCAACAATTTTAATCCATAAAGTAGATCAAGATGGTAAACCATTAGTAGGTGTAACTATTGGTATTTATGATTTAGAAGATAATTTAATTTATGAAGGTGTTACTAATGAAGAAGGTAATATCGAAGTTGAAATTGAGTATGGAAAATATTATTTCCAAGAAATAGCTACTATTGATGGCTATGTTTTAAGTGATGAGAAAGTATATTTTGATGTTACTGAAAATGGTGCAATTATCGAAAATTCACTAATTAACATAGAAGTACCAAATACATCAGCAAATACTTATATCAATCTAGTAGGTGGTATTCTTGCTATTGTAGGTATCGGATTTATACTTATTTCAAATAAAAATAATAAGAAAAAACATTAATTAAAAGAATAAAAGGGGTTTTAATATAGATTTTAAAACTAGAAGGAGGAAATATGAACAAATTTTGTGTTATGGGATATTTAACAAAAGATCCTGTGGTTAAGGAATTAGAAAGTGGCAATAAAGTAGCCAATATCACTATTGCAGTTGAACGTGATTATAAAGACAAAGACGGAAATAAAATTGTAGATTTTCTTAACTTTGCACTATGGAATAAGGATGCAGAAAGACTTGAAAAATTATCTAAAAAAGGTGCATTAATACAACTTGAAGGATATAACACAACTAAGGAAATAGAAACAAAAGACGGTAAAATTCAAGTACCACAATTAGTTGTGAATTATTATAAGCATCATGAGAATGTAAAAACAAATCATAATGAAGTAGAACAAGAAGAAGTTAAGGAAAAATAATGATTGATAGAGATAAAATATATACTTTAGATGAACTTATCAATAAAATGTATAACCTAGATTTTAAATACTATGGTAATAATGATAATGGTAAGTTAGAAGTTTATGTTAAAACGGATGTTGATATAATGTCCGTTTTTTCTTCTCTTAATGATGGTATGACTAAAAAAGAATATTTAAAACTTAATGAGGAAGAAGCTCGTGAATTAAAGTTTATATTTGATAGAGAGGTTAAAGAGATGGATTTAGATATTGTTGCTATTGTATTAAGGACCAGTGATGTAAATATACCATCAACAAGATATTCATTGGAAACTCTTGATAAACTTACTAAAGAGCAAGATCAAGAGGATAGAAAAACTAAAGGAAAAAATAAAGATGGCATTTGTTATTTAATTGTAGATAATAATACTGCCTGTACTTTATATGATGGTGTTTATACATTTGATAAGAATAATAATGGTCTTATAGAAGATTTAAAAGAAAAATTTGAATCAGAAGAAAATGAAATGTTAAAAGGTAATTTACAATTAATTTTAAATTATATAGAAGAAATGAAAGATAAAAATTCAGTAACTCTATAAGGGTTTAAAAAGGGGGAATATGCTAAAATATAAAATAAATAAAATATGTGATAAAATAAACTTTAGTTTCATATTACTTATGACATTTTTTACTAGCATGTTTGGAATAGTAGGAAATGTTTATGCAGTTGAGAAAATTGAAGGTGGAGATATAACTATTGAAAGTTTAGGAACTATTATTAAAAATTTGGCAACTAAGATTCAGGTTTTTGGAATAATTGTAGCCTTTATAGCTTTAGTTGTATTTACAATTCAGTTTATTATCGGTGATGATGAAACAAAACAAAGAAAGAAAAAAACGATTCTTTATACTTTAATGGGTGTTGTAGTACTAATATTAGTACCAAGTCTTATCAATTTTGTAATTGATACTCTAGGATAGGAGCATACTATGCTGATAGCGAGTATAGCTTCGGATATTAAATATGGTGTATTAGATATTCTTCGTGGTATCGGAATGGGAATTGTTAATTTAATTTTTAATACTATTGATGTACTTTATAATGTAGCACATAAGATAAATAGTTTAAATTTTATTAAGATACTGGAGAATGTAGATAATTCACCATTTACAAAGATATTTAATGCTTTTTTTATATTGGCATTTGTTGTATTACTTTTATTTGCAGTATGGAAAATAACCTTTAGAATACTCGATGCAGATAGTAATGAACAACCAATATTTGAGTTAGTAAAAGAAATTATTAAATGTGGATTTTTAATTTTCTGTGTTTATATGATTTTTAATACAACCATAAATATAGGAGCGAATCTATCTAATGCGATTTATAATCAGTTTAATGCAAATCAAGTAACAATTGGCGATAATATGAAAACATCATATTTGAATATAAATGAGGCTTGTTACAAAATATCAGGTGGAGATAAGATTGATAAAAAGAATGTAGATGAATTAAAAGAGAAACTTGATGGCTATTCTGATGTATCTTCGGCAAAAACTATGTCAGATTTTGAAGATTTAATAAGATCGAATAAGATAACTGCAAGTAATGTTTCAGATTCTGGAGCATTTACGTTTAGGTGTAATATATATAAACCAGGTATTTGGAATGATACAGAAGATTATGCTTTTTCATATAACTTCTTATTTGGCATTGTAATAGGTGCTATATTCTTATTTGCAGTAGGATTTGCGGTTTTAATGTTAGGTAGAAGACAATTAGAACTTGCATTTTTGATGGTTATTTCGCCACTCGTAATAGCGACAAGTGTAGGTAGAAAAGAACAAAGAAGTGCTTTATATCAACAACTTGCCTCTTTAGTGCTTCAAGCTGGAGCAATGATGTTGCTAATAGGTTTAACTTCAATTATGTTTAATGCTATTCAAAATAGTGCTGATATAAATGGTTTACCATTTTTTACAAAAGTTGTTACTCAAACTGTTCTTTATTTAGGATGTGCAATGATGTTGATGACAGGATGTACTTCTCTAAATAGATTCATAGGCGAAAATGTTTCGGCTAATAGTGGCCGTGATATGATGATGGCTATTAGAGGCTTAGGCGGTGGTTTATCTGCTGCTATGGGAACTGGAATAGGAGCAATTGGTGCTACTGGTGGTATTGCTAAAGGAACATATCGAACTGGTAAAGGAATAGGGCAACTTGCCAAAGGTGGTTTACAGACTGCTAAAGGAATGCATGCTGGTATTGCTAGTGTTTATCCTAAAATGAATGAAGGCATCTCTAAAAAAATGAATAATAAGGTTGGTAAAGGTTTCGGACAGATGATGAAAGGTGCTGATTTACAACAAAGTAGTAATCCTTTTGCACGAGCTTATGGAAGAATGCTTGAATCACATGGTGAAGGTAGCGTTAAAGATGCTGCTGGTAAATGGGATTTTTCTAATGATAAGTATAATGCAGATTATGTAAAAGGTGGAGTATCACTAGCTAAAGAAGGCATTAATAATATTAGAAGTGGCTTTGGTGGAGCATTTAATAGCATTAAAAATATCGGTAATCCTAGAAGTAGAAGATACACATCAAGACCAAAGATTAGAGATTATGGTAATGAATCAGATAGAATATAAAGAGGTTTTATGTATATAACATTAAAAAGTATAAAGAGAAATCTAGGTTTATTTAATCTGGAATTTGAAGATCTCATTATTGGTGGGATTTTCGCTATAACATTTGTAATATTATTTTTATTAAAATTTTACACATTGGGAATTGTTATAATTGCACTAGGAGCTTTATCTTTAGTTCCTATGGATTTTAGCAAATGTAATAGAATGTATAAA
>CANDSI010000016.1 GCA_947388575.1 uncultured Mycoplasma sp. | reverse complement strand
ATTGCCATCCTATTTTTCAACTAACTCTGCAACAGATTCGATTTATAAAGAAGGAAATATTCAGTAGTCTACCGCTTTTCCAAATACTTTTATTATAGAAGATGCAGAACCATTATTTGAAGTTACTCGTAGACTTAATAAAACTATTTTGAAAAATTTAATTAGTGATAATAGATTAGATGTTTTTAGAACTTTTTATCCAGTAGGAGATAATTATGTTTTAATAAGTGTTTGTTTAGAAGATTTAAAAAATGGAAATACTTTTGTTATTAATTATGAAAGATTTTTGAAATATGGAAACTATTTGAATTCTCAAGAAATTGATTATCTTCTTTCTTTTAATGATCCTCAAATTATTTATACTTATGGTATTAGTCAAAAAGATCAAAATATTTTTGTAGATTCTTTGCAGAATAATAAAGTATATACTGGAGGCAACTCTAATATTCAAAATTCCATTATTAAAGGGTTAGGATTAAGTGAAGATGCATCATTAGAAGATATTTTAAAAGCTATAGAAAATAAAAAATATTCTAGAACACCAATTGATGATCAGCATTTAGCAAGTTCTATTAAATTGATGGATGAAAATGAATATTTTGAGACTATTGCTTCAATGGATTCTTTAGTTTGTAATTTAGCAGCAACTTTAGCAGTAGAGTCAACTGATGATTTAATTTATGTTGTAGGTTATTTAGATGATGGTGATGGACATTTAAGTAGTAAGGAAAACCATGCTTGGGCAATGAATACTAAAGGCGATATAGTTGATGTTACACCTTCTGATGTAGTAAGCGAAGAAGATAATATTATAATTGATATTTTATCTTGGGGTATAAAGAATAATATTCATGTCTATACTCTTATGGCTTTTATTGCTAATGTTTTAAGGAAAAAATTTGGAAAAAAAGTTATTTTAAATTTAAAAGTAATGAAGCTTAATGACTTATTAAATAATCCAGATATATTTGAAGCTTATGCTAAAATAAATGAAGTTTTGTATGGTGGTTTAAATATTCCACGTAAATCTTCAAAAGAGGCTTTAGTTGAAAAAATAAATAGTGATTTTGCAAGTTTTTCAAAAGAAGAATTAGATTCTTTAAAAGAAACTTTAAAACAAGAGGCAAATAATAGATTAGCAATAAAGTTAGTAGATAGTTTTCCATTTATAAGAGATAATTTTAATGAAATAAAAAGGATTTTAGAAAAGAAATAAATATTTGATTTTTAAATATGACTATGATACAATAAATGGCATTTGAAAGGAGAATTAATATGGAATTATTAGAAAAGAATCATGAATATATAAGTGATGGTACTTATCTTGCTTTTAGATATTTTATGGAATATATTGTACCTGAATTTTTAAATATAGGATTAGAACAAAAAACTAAAGATGTTTTTATTCCTATAAATAATAAAGAAGATGGTGTTTATATTGGAGAACATTATTTAGGAAAAATTTGTTATTCAGAGTTTATAAGTTATATCTATGGTCTATCTTCATATAAAGGTTTTAGATTGCCTGATCCAAGAAACGTTATTAATAGTTTTAATGTTCCTTTTGATTTGAGACAACTTATTGAAGATTATTATATGGAATTACAAAAAGAAGAGTATCCATTATTTAGTAAGAAAGAAGAAAATAATATAAGTTATAGCTTGCAAGAATTAACAGAAGCTGCTTGCCATAATTTTGAGGAAAATATTTTGAAAGATATATTAGCAAATGCTTTAAATGATGAATATGAAATGATAGATATTTTAGATGTGGATGGAACTACAGTAATATCTAGAACTCTATATTTAAATATAGAAATTGTAAATGATAATCTAATTTTAGGTGGATTTAATTTAGGTAGAGTAGATGTTGGAGCATTTTTAAGCTATTTAAGTACATTACCTTCATACATTGGAATAGATGATAATTATTGTTTAACTAGTGGAGAGTATAAAATTGTTTTTGATTTGTATAGTTTAATTAGTTATTATAATCAAAACTTTTCAAGATAAGTTTATAAAAGTAATTTAGAATTTTGAATTGCTTTTTTTTTTATAATAAATTATAATTAATAAATGTAGGAGGATAATAAATGAAAAAAATAATCCTACTATGTACTCTTGTTATATTTTTAACAGGGTGCACTAGTATTAATACAAGTAGTATAGATAGTATTTTAAACGAAACTCTTAGTAGTACATTAAAAATAACTAACACCCAACGTAATGGATATAGTTATTATTTACCCAGAGGTTTAATTTTAAAAAATACAAAAAGTTTTAATGAAAAATTGGAAGACGATTTGTATCAATATTATTTATATGTAGATGTTGTTAGTTATAATAATAAAACTAAGTTTAAATATACTTTAAATAATAAGGCTTATTTTTCAAGTAGTTTGGAAAATAATGGTAAATTTGGTTATGTGGAAATAAATAATTATAAAAATAATCAATATTTAATTGAAATCATGTATAATTATGCTAAAATAGAAGTGGTAGTATATGAAAAAGATATTAAAAATGTTCTAGCAAATGCCATGACAATTATCTCTTCTATTTCATATAATGATAATATAATTATTAATTATTTGGCTAGTAGTTCATTTGAAGGTAATGAAGAAGTATTTAATATATTTGAAATTGTAGGAAGAAAAGACTTTTTACAAGTTACTGATGAAGAAACACAAGAAGAAGAAATTAGAGATCCGGATTTTATAAACTAGGAAGGTGAAGCAAAAATGGGTTTAGTTAATAAACTAAAAAATATTTTATTCGAAGAAGAAGAAGTAGAAATACCTGTAATAGAAAAAAAAGAAAAAGTAGTATCTGAACCTGTAATAAGACAGATGCCAAAACAAGAGGAAATAAAAAATGTTCCTGATTATAGTAACTTTTATAATGAAAAAGCTATATCAAAACCAATGCCAACAAAAGAAGTTGTAATAGAACCACCTAAAAATACAGAAATTAAAACTAATGTAGAAGAGGTTAGTGAAAGAGAAATATTTAAAAGTGAAAAAACTTTTAATTTTCCAGCTTTTGACGAAGAAGAATTTGAAAGTTCTATGCCAAGACGTACTACTAATGTAATGGAACATGAAAGAAAAAAATTTAGAGATAAGAATTCAAGAAAAGTTGAAGCTTCTAAAAAAGAAGAACCTAAGGAAGAAAAAACTAAATTTAGACCTTCACCTATTATTAGCCCAGTTTATGGAATATTAGATAAAAATTATACGCCTGAAGATATTACAACTAGAGAAACTATTCCTAAGACTTTAGATGTTGATAGTGTTAGAAAAAAAGCTTTTGGGTCTTTAGAAGAAGATATTATGGAAATGCCAGCAGTTCCTAAATATCCAGAAATTAATAGAGATAAAGAAATATTAGAAGAAAAATTAGAGAAAGCTAGAACAATAGATGAACTTTTAAAAGATAGTAGTGATGAAATACTTGATGTAGAAAATAGTTTTTCTAGTACATCTTTTGATACAAATGATTTTTCAGAGCTTAATTTGGAAAATACTTTAACTAATCTTAGTAGAACAATGAATAATGATATAGATAAGAATTTAGATGTAACTATCGATTCTTTAGGGGAAGATGACCCTTTAGAACAACCTAAAATGACTGTAGAAGAAGAGGATAGTTTAGAAAGTGATCTATTTGATTTAATAGATTCGATGTATGAGAATAGAGAGGATGGTGAATAATGGACTTTTGGTTATCTTTTTTACCAATAATTATTTATATTTTATTAATAATTATTCTTATTATTGGCATAATATTAGGTATAAAGTCAATTATTACAATTAAAAAAGTTGAAAAGGTAGTTGACGATGTTAATGAGAAGGTAGAATCATTAAATGGTTTATTCCATATTGTTGATTTTACAACTGATAAGATAGTTGGTCTTACTGATAAAGTAGTTGATGGCTTATCTGGTATTGCATCTAGATTATTTTTTCGTAAGAAAATAAAGAATGGAGAGGATGATAAGAATGAGTAAAAATAAAAGTGGCTTTGGTAAATTTTTATTAGGAGCAGGTATTGGTGTAGGTTTAGGTATACTATTTGCTCCTAAAAGTGGTAAAGAAACTCGTCAAGATTTAAAAGAAAAAATGGATGATTTAGTAGAAAAAGCAAAAAATATTAAAGCTGAGGATGTTAAAGCAACTATTGAAGCTAAAGTTCAAGAAATAAAAGAAGATTTAAAAAACTTAGATAAAGAAACAGTAGTGTCAGCTATAAAATCTGGAGCAGCTAAAATTAAGAGAAAAGCTGATGAACTAGTAGAATATGCTATTGAAAAAGGTACTCCAGTTATTGAAGCTGCAGCTCGTGAAGTTAAGGCAAGTACAGTTAAAACTTTGGAAAGTATTACTGCTAAGTTAAAAGAGGAAGAACCTAAAAAACAAGAAGGCAAACCTCAACAAAAAAAGAAAAATCAAACAAGTAAATAATTATTACTTGTTTTTTTTTGCAATTAAAATTGTAGATTATAAATATATAATGCTGGAGTGATAGTTTTTAGGTAATGGTACTTTTGGAGGTTTATATAATTTCTTAAAAATATTATTAATGGAGATATTTTAGATATCTCTTTTTAATTATTGACTTTACTGAATAGATTAGTTATACTAAACATATATAGGAAGTAAGGGTGGTAGAATGGAAAAAGAATATGAAATTAGTTGGGGGAAAGTAATTGGAATATTAGTTTTAATAGTACTTGTTATTGCTATAATTTTTATGGTATATCCTAAAAATGAAACAAAGTCTAAAACTACTAATACTTATATTAATAATATTAATTTAATGAAAGAAGCTGGGTTTGAATATTTTAGAGGAAATAATCTACCTGATAAAATAGGTGAGTCTAATAAAATAACTTTAGATGAAATGGTTAGTAGTAATTTATTATTAGATTTTAAAGATGAATCTGGTAATGTTTGTAATAAAGAAGAAAGTTATATAAAAGTTACTAAATCTTTAGATAATGAATATAGTATGAAAGTTTTTCTTAGTTGTAAAGATAATTCTGATTATATAGTTACAACTATTATGGATAAAGAATGTCCTGATTGTAATCAAAGTAATAGTAATACAAATAATATAGGAAATAATATTAATAATAATCAAGGTAATACTAATAATAATGTAAATAAACCTAGTGTCGGAAATACTTCTAGGCCTAGTAATACTACGAATATAACTTATAATTATAATATTAATTATGTTAATAATTGTGGTAGTTGTACAGGTAGTAATTGTGGAAATTGTGTAAGTAATGTTTATTATACAGTATCTTTTAAAAGTAATGGTGGTAGTGAAGTTGGAACTCAAACTGTAAAGAGTGGTAATACTGCTACATATGTTGCTTCTACTAGAGTTGGTTATGAGTTTTTAGGTTGGTATTTAGATGGTGAAAAATATGATTTTAATACTCCAGTTACAAGAAAAATAACTTTAATTGCTAAGTGGAAGGAAAAACAAAATAATCAAAATGAATATGATGTATGTTTTGTTACTAATGGTGGTACTAAAATATCTTGTCAAACTGTTTTAGAAGGTGGTACTGCTTATAAACCAAGTAATCCAACTAAATCATGTTATAATTTTGCTGGTTGGTATACTGATAGTAATTTTAGATATCAATATAATTTTAACAGTAAAGTATATAACGATATTACTTTATATGCTAAATGGGTAGATAATGGTAGTTGTAAGAATAAATATACTGTAAGTTTTAATTCAAATGGCGGAACTAGTGTTAGTGCACAAAAGAACATTTTAGAAGGAGATACAGCCTATAGACCTAATAATCCAACTAAAGCTTGTTCTAGATTTGTTGGTTGGTATACTAATTCGAGTTTAACTAATCTTTATAATTTTAAAACGCCAGTTTATAAGAATATGACTTTATATGCAAAATGGGAAGATGATGGAAGTTGTAAAGATATCTATAGAGTTAGGTTTGATTCAAATGGTGGCACTAGTGTTAACTATCAGGATGTTTATGAAGGTGATAGAGTTTATGAGCCATCAGATCCTTGGCGGGTTGGTTATAGATTTATAGGATGGTATTATAATGGTAGTAGATTTGATTTTAATAAAAGAATTTATCGTGATTATACACTAGTTGCTAAATGGGAAAAAGAAGAAGAAAAATATTATACTTATTGTAAAATAAATCGTGAAAGATATTTTTCTACTAGTTATGTAAATGGTAATCAATCAACTTGGAATTATAATTGGACTATTAAATTTGATAATATTAGAACTGGAGATTTAAAAATTACTAATATTGGTTATTTAAATACTACTTCTTTATATAATCAATCTTATGCTAATTTAATTAATGGTAGAGGTATATCAATGGTTGGAGGTACTGGAAAATATAATGTTCCTTTTACTTCTGGTTCAATGCTTAAAACTTATTCTTTGAAATCTACTAATTTTAATAAATATTTATCTAGTCCATATCAAAGAAATGGTGTTTGGTATACTGATGCTACAGTTAATATTAGAAATTATAATAATGTAACTAAATATTATGCACCTAACTTAAAAGATTATATTTACTTTGTACCATTCTATTTTGATGTAGAATATACTAATAATTATAATTGTTTTGATGATAAAGCATCTAATTCTTATAAATATAAAGATGATTATAATATAGTAAATACATTTTATAGATAATTTAACTAAGAAAGAATTTACAACTCTGGAGTTAAACGTTTAACTTACGTTATAAGTTATGAGTGTATGAATTAAGTTCATAAATTAAGGTGGTACCGCGGGTTATACTCGTCCTTAGTTTGTGAGCTTTTTATTGTTAGAAAGAAGGAATAAAAAATGGATAATAAAAAAAGAAAATATGCTAAGTTTTTAATTGAAGGTTGCTTAAGACTAAAACAAGGAGATAAATTATTTATTATTGGTTATGATTTAATAAATGATTTTATTGATATAATTAGTGAAGAAGCTAAAAAACTAGGGATTACAGATATTGAATATTTAATAAATAATCCAGAAAAACAAAGAGAATTATATTTAAATAATACTTATGAAGAAATTATTGCTAATCCAATTATGGATAGAACTAAATTTAATAGAATGGCAAAAGAAGGTTATGCATTTTTATCTTTATCATCAACTTTACCAGATTATTATAAAGATGTAGATTCTAAGCTTCTTAGTAAAGTTAGTGCTTATCAAATGAAATCAATAAAGGAATATAAACATTATCAACATAAAGGTTTGATTAAATGGAATATTTCTTGTGTGCCTAATAAAATTTGGGCTGATAATTTAGGCATGAGTATTGATGATTTATGGGATTTAATATTTGATATTTGTTTGATAAATGAAGATAATCCTGTTGCTACTTGGGATAATAAAATGGAAAAATTAGCAATACGCGCTAAATACTTAAATGACTTAGATATTGATTATTTAGTTTATGAAAATAGAATAGGCACTAATATAAAGATAGGGTTACCTAAAGATTATTTATTTCAAAGTGCTGATGGCCAAAATATTGTTAATATGCCAACTGAAGAAGTGTTTACTTCTCCTGATAGACTTCGAGTAGACGGTAAAGTATATTCTTCTAAAGTTCTTATTCATAATAATAAAGTAATAAATAATTTTTGGTTAGAATTTAGGGATGGTAAGGTAATAGATTATGATGCTTTGGTTGGTAAAGAAGTTTTAAAAGGAATAATAGATACTGATGAAGGTGCAAGTTTTCTTGGTGAAGTTGCTTTAGTAGATTTTGATTCGCCAATATCTAAATCAGGAGTAGTATTTAAAAATACTTTATATGATGAAAATGCTTCTTGTCATTTAGCTCTAGGAGCTAGTTTTGCAGAATGTATTAAGGGTGGATTAGAAAAAAATAATGATGAATTATTAGAAATGGGACTTAATTATTCACATACACATGTTGATTTCTTTATTGGGACAGATGATTTGAAAATAACTGCCTACTTGCAAAATGGGGATAAAAAGGTTATAATGGAAAACGGAAATTTTAAGGAGAGATAATAATGACTTTTTTTGAAGATTTAAAATGGAGAGGACTTGTTAAAGATGTTTCTAGTCCTAAAGTAGAAGAATTATTAAATAAGGGAGGAGTAACTTTTTATATTGGAACAGATCCAACTGGAGATTCACTTCATATTGGACATTTTTCTTCATTTCTAATTGCTTCTAGACTAAAAAGAGCTGGACACAATCCTATTTTATTAATAGGTGGAGCAACTGGACAAATAGGAGATCCTAAACCTACTGCAGAACGAGCTATGATTACTAAGGAAGCAGTACAACATAATGTAGATGCTTTAACAAATCAAGTAAAAAAGATATTTGGTTTTGAAATAGTTAATAATTATGAATGGAGTAAAGATGTTAATTTTATTGATTATTTAAGAGATTATGGTAAATATTTTCCAATTAATTATATGCTTGATAAAGATATTATTAGAAGAAGACTTGATGCGGGTATAACTTATACAGAATTCTCATATATGATTATGCAAGCTTTAGATTTTTTATGGTTATATCAAAATAAGAATTGCATCATGCAAGTAGCAGGTCAAGATCAATGGGGTAATATTACTGCAGGTATTGATTTAATAAGAAAGAAAACAGGTAAAGAAGCTTATGGTATGACTATGCCTTTAATAACTAAAAAAGATGGAACTAAATTTGGGAAAACAGAAGGTAATGCTATTTGGCTTGATATAAATAAAACAAGTGCTTATGAAATGTATCAATTTTTTATTAATACTGAAGATGATATGGTTATTGATTATTTGAAAAAGTTAACTTTTCTTAGTCGTGAAGAAATTGAAGATTTAGAAAAATTACATATGGAGACACCTGAGAAAAGAATAGCTCATAAAAAACTAGCAGAAGAAGTTATTACTTTCTTACATGGACATGAGGAATATGAACATGCTTTAAAAATAAGTGAATCTTTATTTAGCGAAAAAGTTACTGAGCTTTCTAGTAATGATATTATTTCTTCTTTAAATGGTGTTCCTACTATTGATATTCTACTTGATAAAAATATTTTAGATTTTGTTGTGGAATATGGAATTTGTTCTAGTAAAAGAGAAGCTAGAGAATTTGTAAGTGCTGGTGCAATATCTTTTAATAATAAAAAAATAAATGATTTAGATTATGTTGTTAGTAAAAATGATACTATTGATAATAAATTAATTATTATTAAAAAAGGTAAAAAGAATTATTACTTGGGGATGGTTTCTTAATGAGTAGAGAAAGAGATATTAGAAAATTATTAGAGAGAGAAAAACTTTTGAGAAATAAAAAAAGAAGAGAGATTAATCCTATATTTAAAGTTATTGATAGAGAAAGCGGTCAAGCTAGTGATTTTTATAGTCCGACTTTTGCTTATGATGCAGCTCGAGAAAAAGCTAGACAGGGACAACAAAAATTTGCTAGAAGAGTGATAAAATTAAAAAATAAACCAGAAGAATAATTTAGAACTATTATATAAAAGTGGTTCTTTTTTATTAATTTTTTTCTTACTAATGCTTTGGCACATTGAAAAAAATTGTCTTAAATGAAATAAGGATGCTGGGCTTTAGTCTTAAGCTTTTTTTTCTTTTTGGCATAAATTATGTTAGAAAGGTTTGATTTATTCATGAATAATTATCAAAATATGTATTATAATCGTCCTATAAATAATACTGGTGATAGACAATTTATTTTTCCATTTTTAACAGGGGCTTTAGTAGGTGGAGCAGCAATAGGACTTACTAGACCTCGTCCTATAATAAACGCAGCACCACAACCAGGATATGGACCAGGACCTATGCCACCATATTATCGTCCAGGTGCACCTTATTCTTACTATTCATATGGAGGTTATATACCAGGACCTTATGGTTATTAAAAATTAAAGCAGATGTCTAGGCATCTGTTTTATATTGTGGTAAAATTATATTGGTGATAATAATGAATTTAGAAAGTATAGTAAAATATTTAATAGATAATAATATTACTATTGCAACAATGGAATCTTGTACTGGTGGTTTACTTGCAAGTTTAATAACAGATGTTCCAGATGCTAGTAGTATTTTAAAATTTAGTGCGGTTACTTATAGTACAGAATTTAAAATTAAAATGGGTGTTAGTAAAGAAGTTATTGATAAGTATTCTGTTTATAGTAAAGAAACAGCGAAAGAGATGGCATATAATATCGCTAAATTTAGTAATAGTGATTTAGGGGTTGGGATTACGGGACGTCTTACAAGTAATTTAAATGAACCTAAAGGAGTTGATATTTGTATTTATAATAGATTAAATGATAAATACTATTTTAGTTTTTGTGAAATAAAAAAAGAAACACGAAAAGAAAATAAACTAGAAGTTATTGAAGATTTTGGAAAATTATTTAATTCGACAATTAAGTAATTTTTTTTATGCTATGATATTATTGGTGATAATATGAAAGTTAAAATAATAGATGAGTCGCATGAAAAAGATTTAGAAACTTCAGTTAATGCATTTTTAGCTAATTTGAAAGGGGAACTTATTGATATTAAATTTCAAACAGCAGTTGCAATGTTTGGTGAAGAACAAATTTATTGTTTTACAGCGATGATTATTTATAATTAAAAATATGGTTTAACTTTCTTAAACCATATATATATTATTAGTTGTATCAGTTTCTTCAGTTGGATAAAAATTAGTATTTTCTAGCTTTGATATTCTAGCATCAAGACGATTTATGTTTCGTTCTATTTTGCTTAAACGGGATTCTAAATCAGAATAATCATTATAATTTGTATTGGATGGCATTTGTGTGTTATAATTATTAGGCATATTGTTATTCAAGGGACCAGCATAAAAACCTTGGTTGGCATAAGCACTTTGCATAAATGGTGCATTTGCAATATTCATATTGGGATTTGGTCCAGGAAAATTAGATTGATTCATAAAGCTTGATTCAGCAAAAAAGGTATTTCGGTCTTTTTTCATAAACAGCTTCCTTTCTAATTCATTATATGCAAATTAATTGAAAGTAGTGATTTTTGTCTATGAGACTTAGAAATTTAAAAGATAAAGATATTTTAGTAGAGAATTGTGATTATTTAATTAAAGATGGGAGCCTTTTAAAAGGAAAATGGCAAGAAGAATTTGGAAATAATAATGATATTCATATTGAAATTGGAATGGGTAAAGGAGACTACATTTATCATATGGCTCTTAAATATCCTAATATTAATTTTATTGGTATTGAAAAATATTCGGGTGTAATTGCAAGAGCTATAAAGAAATATCCTAATAAACTTGCTAATCTTCGTATTATTAATATAGATGCTTTAAATTTAAATGATGTTTTTTATAAAGAAGTAGAAACTATATATTTAAATTTTTCTGATCCATGGCCTAAGAAAAGACATGCGAGTAGAAGACTTTCTAGTGAAGTTTTTTTGAAGATATATGATGATGTTTTTAAAAATAAAAAAAGAATTTTGATGAAAACAGATAATTTAATATTATTTCAAAGTTCTTTAGTTATTCTTAT
>CANDSI010000015.1 GCA_947388575.1 uncultured Mycoplasma sp. | reverse complement strand
CTAAAGAAGAGGGCAGTATGATAACATTCTTACATAAAGTCAAAAATGGACCAGCTGACAAATCATATGGTATTCATGTTGCGAGACTTGCTAAAATGCCAGAAGAATTACTTACAAGAGCAGACGCAATATTAAGCAGTTATGAAAGTGAAGCAAAAAATATATTAAAGACAAGTGATAATATCCAGCTTACTATGGATTTAGGAAGTATTGAAAAAGAAAAAGTTGAAAAAGATGAACTTCGTGAAAAACTAAAAAGTATCGACCCTCTACATATGACGCCATTAGAAGCTATGAATACTTTATTTGAATTAAAGGAGATAAGTAATGATTAGAGAAATGTTATTAGAAGATTATGAAGAAGTAAAAGAATTATTTTATGAAGTACATAATCTACATTTAGAAAATAGACCAGATATATATAGATGGCAATCCATTACCACTAAAATATTTTGAAGAATTATTAAATGATAAAGAAAACTTAAATTATGCTTATATTTTAGATAATAAAGTAGTTGGTATTCTTACCGCAGATATTAAAACTACTATGGACAATTATATTATAAAAGCCCGTAAAATTTGTTTTATTGAATCATTAGGAGTAAAAGAAAACTATCAACATCAAAGTATTGGAAGAAAATTATATGAGTATTTAAAAAATGAAGTTAAGTCTAAGAATATAGATGCAATTGAATTAAATGTTTGGGGCTTTAATGAGAATGCTATTAGATTTTACGAATCACTAGGAATGAATATTAAAAATATAAAATATGAAGATACGAATTTATAAATAGGCATAATCAAAAAATATCAATTTAAGCTTTTTTTATTTTCATATAAAATATTTGACGAACATAACGAACAAATGTTATAATTAATATGTACAAAACTAAAGGAAGGGGAATGGTAAAATGAAAAGCTTTAATATTGTACAAGTTGATTATAAGTATTGTGACTTTTTAAGAAAGTTTGACGAAAGGGTTCCGTATAATTATGGTAAGAAAGAACTAAGACCGTTTATCGGAATATTATTTGAAGTAGGAGAAGTGGAATATTTTGCACCACTTTCAAGTCCAAAGAAAAAGCATTTAACAATGGAAGATGGAGTTGATTTTATCAAAATTGATAAAGGAAAATTAGGTGCAATTAATTTTAATAATATGCTTCCACTTATTAAAGGCAGTTATGAAATTATAAAAATTGAAGAAATGGAAGATAGTAATTATAGAAAATTATTAACTAAGCAAATAAGATGGTTAAATCGTTATTATGATTCTATTTGTCATAAAGCAAAGCGTTTATATAATTCATATAAGTATGACCAATTGAGCTTTAATGTTAAAAGAAGATGCTGCAATTTTTTGCTTTTAGAGGAAAAAAGTATAAAATACAATGATAGAATAGTGAATTAAACTTGATTTTCACAAAAAAATATATTATAATTTAATCTATAAAAAGCAGGTGATTCCCGGCCGTAACTAGGGACCTAATAAAAGTTGGTGATTCCCGGCCGTAACTAGGGAGTTAAAAAAGATAGATTAGAGAGCTTACTCTAATTTTTTTATATTTTTCTAGTATTTAGATTTGCTTTATAATATAATAAAAATATATTAATAGGAGGTAAAAATGTTTAAAATAGATAAAAAAATAAGTGCAGAGATTATAAAATTAACAAGAACCATTAGATGTAATTCCTTGGTTATTTCAGGTAGTCTCTATTATGTAAAAAAAGATGAACGTTTAAAAGAATATTTAGGATATAAACTAGCAAAGTTATGTGGTCTTAATTGTTTTAAATATAAAGTTTTAAAAATTAATGGTACTTTCTATATCATATCTCGTGATATTAATGAAACATTATCATTTAATAGTGCTAGTACTTTAGTAGGAGCGCATCATGAAATATATTTAATTATTGAAGATTTAAAAAAATTACCTTTTACTACCAATAATACAATTCAAGATTTTTTAAAAATGTATTTATTTGATATGCTATTTATAAACGGAGATAGACATTATCGTAATTGGGGGCTTGTTGAGATTGACAACGAATATCGAGTTATAATTTTTGATAACGAAAATATATTTTCTATATTTTTACCTTATATAAGATTTAGCAACACCATTTTTTCTAATACTTCAAAAAGTTATTTAAGTCGCATTTATGAAGATTTAAGAGAGTTTTTAAAAAAATGTCCCACTGAATATTTAGCTGAGCTTTATAAAATGATTGATAAAGCTGAAATCGAAAATGTTACTGCTATTATTAAAACTATTGAAGAAGAAAATAATATGCAAATGGATCCTAAATTATTGCAAACTTTTACTACTCATTATAAAAAAATAAGAGATATAATAATAGCACATCAAGAAGAGAAAAGAAGCAAATAAACCAGAAATCAAGTAAAATAAGAAATAAAAAACTAGTATTTTTGTTTGTTTTATAATATAATTAAAAAAGGTGATTTATATGTCTTTAACAAGAAGTGAATTAAGAGAAAAAATAATGATTATTCTATATCAATATGATTTAATGAATAGCAACAAATTGAATTGTAATATCGAAGATATTATAAAAGATAACTTAGATGTTGAAAATGATTTTGTAAAAGATATTGTTTATGGAGTTATTACATACAAAGATGAATTAGACAAGATAGCTAATGAAAAAATGGAAAATTGGGACATTAAGCGTATAGACAAAACTGGCGCTGCTATTTTAAGACTGGCATTATATGAATTAAAATACACTGATACACCAGAAGTAGTAATTATAAATGAAGCAATAGAACTAGCTAAAAAATATAGTGATGATTCTGTAAGAAAAATGATTAATGCTGTATTAGATAAGTATATAAAGGAATAATATGTCTGATTATGAAAAAATTCAAATATTAAAATCAAAAGTTGTAAAATTAGATTTTAAAGGAAAACCATGTTATATTAAAGAAAATGATTCTTTAACAGAAATTATAGGAGAAAGATTATGTCTTTTATTAAACATACAATGTGCACATTATGAACCATTTTTAATTGATAATACTTATTACGTTGTTAGTCCTGATTTAAACATGGAGGGAACATTTATCCTAGCTAAAGAGTTTTTATCTGAAAGTGAAAATAATATTCCAAGTATTATAAATTTTTTTAAAAATAATTTACCATCCAAAGTTGAAGAGTTAATTGTAGATATTTTAAAAGTGTTTTTATTTGATACTTTGTTTTCAAATAATGATAGGTTTACAGAAAATTGGGGCTTGTTAAATGGAAAAGTAGTTGTTTTAGACAATGAAAATATATTTAGTAGTGAAGATTTTACATTAATGGGCTATGACAGTAAATTTTCTAGCGCTAAAGATGTATTAGAATTTATATTAACTAATTACGATATTTGTAATTCTTTATTAGAAGAATTTTTAAAAATCACACCTTTAGTATTTAGTGAGCTATTAAATTCAATTGAAGCAGAATTGGGCATAAAAATAAAAAAGAAAAAAAGTTTTAAATACAGATATAAAAAGCATTATCAAGAAATTTTAAATAGTTTTAGAGGTGAAAATAAAAATGCAAGATAAATATATGAAAATAAGTGATTTAAATACATATATAAAAAACATATTTGATGAAAATCCTTATTTAAAAAAAGTATATCTTCGAGGAGAAATATCCAACTTTAAGAATCATACCAGAGGTCATTTATATTTTACCTTAAAAGATGATGCCTCAAGAATAAGTGCGGTTATGTTCTATTCAAGTGCTATGACTTTGAAGTTTTCTCCAGAAGATGGCATGAATGTTTTAGTAGAAGGTAGAATTTCTTGTTATCCCGCTCAAGGAACATATCAAATATATGTAGACAAAATGGAACCAGATGGTTTAGGAAATTTATATATAGAATTTGAAAAATTAAAGAAGAAATTATCTGAAGAAGGTTTATTCAATCCTGAATTTAAAAAAGAAATCCCTAAAATACCAAAAAGAATAGGGATAATAACTGCTCCAACTGGTGCTGCAATAAAAGATATATTATCTACAATTAAAAGAAGATTTCCAATTTGTGAAACAATTCTTTTCCCAAGTTTAGTCCAAGGAGAAAATGCTGCTCCTGATATTGTAAGGCAAATAGAAGAAGCAGATAGTGGAAAATACGATTTAGATTGTTTAATCGTAGGAAGAGGAGGAGGATCTATTGAAGACCTATGGGCTTTTAATGAAGAGATTGTCGCTCGTGCTATATATAATGCAAGAGTACCTATTATAAGCGCAGTTGGTCATGAAATAGATTTTACAATCGCTGATTTTGTTGCTGATATGCGAGCTCCGACTCCAACTGGTGCTGCTGAAATGGCTGTCCCCACAATTAGTGAAATTAACAATGAATTAAATTCTTATCAAATAAGATTAAACGAATTTACAAGTAATTTGCTTCATAAATCAAAATTAAGGTTAGATAGTATTACTAGTTCTTATATATTAAAAAATCCTTTATCATTATATGAAATAAAAGAACAAAGATTAGACGCTTTAATAGATACTTTAAATAATTTTATTAATAAAAAAATTGATAATAATAAATTAATACTTAATAATTTAAAAAGTAGTTATGTTTTAAAAAATCCAATGAGTTTATTTGAGGTAAAAAAAGAAAAACTTGAATTCAACGAAAAAACATTGTATAGTAATATCAAAAATATCATTTTAAAAAATGATCATGAATACAAAATATTAGTTAATACATTAAAATTAGTTAATCCTTTAGGAATACTAGAAAAAGGATATTCATTAGTTACTAAAGATGAAGAACTTATTAAAGATAGTACAAAATTAAAAGAAAATGATATTGTAAATATTAGATTACACAAAGGAAGTGTAACTGCAAGTATTAAGGAGGTAAATAATGGATAGATTTAGTGAATTGGAAAAAAAATTAAAAGAAGCCATTGAGCGTTTAGACAAACAAATTAGTATTAAGCAAAATGAAATAAATAGAAATAATGTCAAAATTGGCACAACCGATGAATCTATTAAAAGTTTAAAAGAAAGTCTTGTAAACATTGATAAAAAAAGAGAAACAGTAGAAGGGATTGAAAATAAAAATATTATTTTATATATTATTGAAAGTATATTAAAAAATTTAACTCAAGAATATCTTGATTGTGTAAAAAATAAGCGATGGTTTGAAATTATTTCTTTTCCTATTTTAGCTTTAATAACCATCTTTTTAATTAGTGTTATAATTATTGGTGGAGGAATACCAGGCATTTTGACTATTAGTGCACTTATTTCTTTGTATTTTATTGGAACTAAACTTGATAGTATAATAGAATTACATAGATTAAAGAAAAATTATACTTTTGTAGAGCTAAATGATACTAGAGAAGAAATAATAAAATGTATTGATGAGTATCGTAGAGATATATTGGATTTACTAGCTAGAAATACAGAATTATATGCCGAAATACAAACTTTGCAAGCAGAAAAAGGAGATTTTATTCTAGACTTAGAAAGAGTAAGTGCTACCAAAGAACAAATAATCACCGAAAGATGGCCTGAAATATTAAATACTGCATTTAATGATTTTGATATGAGTGATATAAGAGAAAGAATTAGAGCAAGAGAAAAGAAAGAAGGAGAAGAATAATGGAAAAATCATTTGAAGACGCTTTAAAAGAATTAGAAGCAATCGTAAAAGAATTAGAAAGTGGGAGTGTAGAATTAGATAATGCCATTGATAAATATACTGAAGCTATGAAATTAGCCAAATATTGTAGTGAAAAGTTAAATACTGCCACTGAAAAAGTAAATAAAATACTAACAGAAAACAAAGAATTAGTAGATTTTGAAATAAATGAATAGGAGGCTTACAAATGAAAGGATTAGAAGATATAACTAGTCGTGATGTTGATTTTGCCAAATGGTATACTGATGTTGTAACTAAAGCGAACTTAGTTGATTATTCAAATGTTAAAGGAAGTATGATTATTTGTCCTTATGGATATGCTATATGGGAAAGTATGCAAAATATCTTAGATAAAATGTTCAAAGAAACAGGACATGAAAATGTTCAAATGCCGATGTTTATCCCTGAAAGTTTATTAAATGTCGAAAAAAATCATATTGAGGGTTTTGCGCCTGAAGTAGCTTGGGTAACACATGGTGGTAAAGATGAATTAGAAGAAAGAATGTGTGTAAGGCCTACAAGTGAAGTATTATTTTGCGATTATTATAAAAAAATTATTAAATCATATCGTGATTTACCAAAGTTATATAATCAGTGGTGTACAATTGTCAGATGGGAAAAAACCACCAGACCATTTTTACGTAGTAGAGAAATATTATGGCAAGAAGGACACACAATGCATGCTACTAAAGAAGAAGCAATAGAAGAAACACTTAGAATGTTACATGTGTATGAAGATTTCCAAAGAAACTATTTAGCTATACCAGTAATAATTGGTAAAAAAACTGAAAAAGAAAAATTCGCTGGTGCCGAGGCATCATATTCACTAGAAGCGATGATGTATGATGGAGTTGCTTTACAAAATGGAACAAGCCATTACTTTGGTGATGGTTTTGCGAAAGCATTTGGAATTGAGTTTTTAAATAAAGAAAACAAATTAGTAACACCATTCCAAACAAGTTGGGGAGTAACAACAAGAATGATTGGTTCATTAATTATGGTCCATGGCGATGATCGAGGGCTAGTAATACCTCCTAATATTGCCCCTACCAAAGTAATGATGATTCCAATTGGTGATAAAGAAGAAATAACTACGGTAACTAATAAAATTGTTGATGATTTAAAAAATAGTAATATTAGCTTTAAAGTAGATAATAGCAATAAAACTCCAGGTTTTAAATTCGCTGAAGCTGAGGTTAAAGGATATCCAGTTAGAATAGAAATTGGTATGCGTGATTTAGAAAATAATGAAGTTACTATTGTTCGACGTGATACATTAGAAAAAATAAAAGTTAAAATTGACAACGTAATAGAAGAATTAAATGATTTATTTCCAAAAATTCAAGATAGTATGTATGAAAAAGCCTTAAAAAGAAGAGACGAAATGATTTATGATGCTAAAAACTATGAAGAATTTACAGAAATTGCCATGAATAAACCAGGATTTATCAAAACAAACTGGTGTGGTGATGCCTCTTGTGAAGAAAAAATTAAAGATGATTTTAGTATGAAAAGTCGTTGTTTAATTGAAGATGAAAAAATAAGTGGTCCATGTGTATGTTGTGGTAAAGAGGCCAAATATCGTTTATATTTTGGTCGTCAATACTAAAAAATACCAAAATTACATAAATTACTAAACTATAAATTTTCTAAAAAGCCATACTATTAAAGGGTGAAAGAGTATGAAAAAGAAATTTATAGTTTTTTTATGTTTATTCGCCTTATCACCATTAAATGCCCTTGCTTATTCAAACGAGGTTATACTAGGTGGTAAAACGATTGGAATAGACATAAAAGCAGAAGGTATAATGGTTATAGGTTTTTATAAAGTTGAAGGAAGTTTACCAAAAACTAGTTTAAAAGAGGGAGACATAATCTTAAAAATAGGTAATGAAGAAGTAAATAGTATTAATGAACTAACAAAAGCAATTGAAAACAATATGGATGATAACAATACTGTTGAGATAACTTATAAAAGAGATAAAAATGAAAAAACAACAACATTAAAACTAGTAAAACAAGATGGAATGTATAAAACAGGTTTATATGTGAAAGACAGTATTACAGGTATAGGGACTTTAACATTTATAGACCCAGAATCACATACTGATGGTGCCTTAGGTCATGAAATAACTGAATCTAATACTTCCAAAATAATTGAAGTAAGAACAGGAACTATATTTAAAAACTCAATAAGTAGTATAACTGAAAGTATTGATGGTAAACCAGGAAGTAAAAATGCCAAATTCTATTATAGTAACAATTATGGAGATATAACTAAGAATACCAAATATGGAATATATGGAACATATAAGGATGATTATAACAATCTTGAGAAAATTAGTATAGCAAATAAAGATGAAGTTAAAATTGGTAAAGCCGAGATTTATACGGTAATAGATGGTGAAAACATTGAAAAATTTGATATTGAAATTACCAAAATCAATGAAAATAGCGATATAAAAAATATAACTTTTGACATAATTGATGAAAAACTAATAAATAGTACTGGAGGAGTAGTTCAAGGAATGAGTGGCTCTCCAATAGTTCAAAATGGTAAATTAGTCGGAGCAGTCACACATGTTATAACCGACAATGTTAAAAGTGGATATGGTTTATTTATAATAACAATGTTAGAAGAAAGTGAAAGATAAGCACTTTCTTTTAATTTGCTTTCCCTAAAAAATTATGTTAGAATAAAAAAACAAGGAGATGTTTATATGAATGATAAAGCTATAGAGTATAATGCAAAACTTGGGAAAGTTCAAAATACTTTAGAAAGAATGGAAAAAATAGGCTTAAATATCTCAGCTTTTAATGAATTATTAGAGGGTATAAGAACGGAGTTAGATGCTGCCAAAACAAACAACGTTAAAACTATTTTCACTAATATGGAAACAGATGTTTTAAATATGGCTTATAATAAGGCAATAAATAAGCTAGATATAATGTATGGTGAACTAATAAAATATGACATATATTTAAAAACAGCTAGTTTTTGTGGATCTTTAAAACTATTTTTAACTAGTGAGAATCATAATAAACAAGAATTACCAAAACATAGTACAAAATTATTGGAATTATTACAAGAAATAAAAAATTCTGATACTCTAGACTATGATGTAGAAGGTCCTCTAGTTGAAGAAATATATCATTTAGCATATGAATTTATTAAAATAGAAATACGATTAAATGGTACTAGTATAGTATTAAATGAAGTAAGCAAAAATGATATTGACATTTCATATATAGAAAGAGAAATTATTAGGGAATTAGAAGGCCTTAATTTAAAAGAATCTAAATATCAAGCATTAGTTAATAAAAAATATGAAATTGAAAGCGAAGGATTGAATGCTAATTTAGTAAATAAAGATTTAATAAGTTTAATTGTTAGTAGTACAACAAGTTATGAAGAACACCAAAAATTATTAAAGAAATTAACTAATGATTTTGAAAGCTATTATAAAAAAATTATAAATTTAGATGAAGAGATTAAACAAAAAATTTCCGAGGCTAATGAAAGAGCTCAAGAGGCTCAAAATAAGAAAAGAGAAGAATATAAAAAAATAGGCAAACAAGCTCTTAGATTTATTACTTCTATAGGACTAATTACAAGTCTTGCAGTAGGATCCTTTATATTATCTAGACAAATATCAAAAGAGAAAAAATACAAAGTTACTACAACTACTTATAGTACGATTTCTGAAGAATTTGTAGAAGAAGATTATGTATGGATTTTATTATTTGGCATCTTGCTAATAGTAGAGTATTTTGCTAATCGATACTTAATAGAAGACGGTTTAGATAAAATATTTAAGGAACAATTAGATACTTACAGCTTTATATCTTGCACTAAAATTATAATTAATTCATATCGAAGAATAAAATATGAAAACAAAGATGTTGAGGCCAAGAAAAAAGAATTTAAAGAATTAATTAAACAAGCTCAAGAACTAATTATAGACAATGAAGAACTATTAATTGAAATAGAAAGAGCTTTATCAAATCACGAAAATGAAAAACAAAAACTAAATATAGCTCAAAAATTAGAAAGAGTAAGAAAAATAAATTATTAATTTGTAATAGTTAATCCATATTAATATATGGTTTTTTCTTTAATCTTTTATAATAAAATGTATAGCTACACCTCGACAAATACCCCCATAATGTGATAAAATAATAATCATAGGGAAGTGGGATAATATGAGCAGAACTACTTTTATATTAATCGGAGCTTTATATTACATTTTTACAGTAATAACCATAATTTTAGTATTAAATTTAATTAATAAAAAAGAACAAAAAAAATATAAAGACGAGATTACAAGTTTAGAGCGTGATAAAAATTTAATAGTTAACGCATCTATTTTATCCGAGCTAAACAAGGTTAATGCTTTAGTAAACAATGATACTATGCAAAAGAAGTATGATAGTTGGTGTCTTCGCCTAAAAGAAATAAAAGAGATGGAAGTACCCAAAATAACTGATGCTTTAGTAGAAATTGAGGATTCCTTTGTAGAAAAAGATTATAAAACATTAAAGCAAAAAATTGCTTCCTTAGAGCTTCAAATCGCTTATGTTAAAACTAAATCAAACTTTTTATTAGATGAAATAAAAGAGATAACATTAAGTGAAGAAAAAAATCGTGAAACAATAACTAAACTAAAAGCCGATTACCGTGCAATTCTTACAAAATATAACACCAATAAAAATGAATATAGTGAGGTTGAAAAGCCATTAGAATTACAATTTGAGAATGTTGACAAATTATTTAGTGCTTTTGAAGTAGCCATGGATAAGAATGAATACACTGAAGTAGGAAAGATAGTAAAAGCAATTGACGATACTATTGGCAATTTGAAAATAGTTATTGAAGAGGCTCCTTCTATAATTATTATGGGTAAAAAACTTATACCAGCAAAAATAGAAGATGTAAGTAAGATAACAACTAGAATGGAAAAAGAAAATTACAATTTAGAATATTTAAATATTCCTTATAACATTACAGAATCAGAGAAAAAACTCAATGATATTTTTGGCAGGCTAAATGTTTTAAATTTAGAAGATAGTGTTTTTGAATTAAAAACAATTCTTGACTATTTTGACTCTTTATATCATAATTTTGACAAAGAAAAAGCATCCAAAAGAATATTTGATGATTATCAAAGAAGTATTTTATTAAAAGCTACAAAATTAGAAAAAATCAGTAGTGATTTAACCAAAAAAATAGATGATTTAAAGTACAGTTATGATTTATGCGATGAAGATTTAAATGTATTAGAGAGTATTCATAATGAAATATTAGAAATCAAAGAAGAATATAATAACGTTATTGATATGAATCGCAAGCACACATATGCATATTCAAGACTTTCTAAAGAAATGGAAATAGTCAATTCTAAATTAAGTAAAGTAGAAGATAGACTAGATCAAACTTTAAGAAGTCTAGCCAGTCTAAAAGAAGATGAAAAAAGAGCCAGAGAGCAACTAGATGAAATGAAACGTATTTTAAATATGGCAAAAATGAATATTAAAAGTTATAAATTACCAGTATCTCCCAAAAACTTTTATATTGAACTAGGGGAAGCTGCGGAAGCTATAAATATAATGGTAACGGAATTAGATAAAAGGCCAATTTCCATTAAGACATTAAATACAAGAGTAGATACTGCTAGAGATTTAACATTAAAAGTATATAATACGACTAAGGAAGCTATTAAAACAGCCAAAATGGCTGAAACAGCAATTGTGTATGGCAATCGCTACCGCGCAGTACATAAAGAAGTTGAAGTTGGGTTAATTAAAGCTGAAAATTCTTTTTTTAAAGGTAATTTTAAAAATAGTTTAGAACAAGCTATCAATGCTATAAACGTTGTCGAACCAGGAATACATAAGAGATTAATAGAGGAATATAAATAATGACATTAAAAGAATACATTTCAAAAGAAGACAAAAACAAAGTATATAACTTTTATAAAAAAT
>CANDSI010000014.1 GCA_947388575.1 uncultured Mycoplasma sp. | reverse complement strand
ATTTAGATCATGATTTTTTTGAGCATAACAACAAAGGTGAATTAATGACTAATTTTACAAGCGATATGTGGAATATAAGAAAACAAATTAGTTATAATATAAAGACTATTGGAGCGATAATGTTAAATTTTATTTTTTCTTTTGTGTATTTATTAACTATTAATGCATCTTTCACACTACTTCTTTTAACACCAGGTGTAATAGTAGGTATTATAACAGTTATTTTTTATAAAAATATTCATAAAGAATATGAAAAATTACGTGACATGACTAGTGATGTTAATGATTATATAAGTGATAATATTGAAGCTAATCGTGTTGTAAAGACTTTTGCTTTAGAAGAATATGAAATCAAAGAAATGAAAAAAATTGGTAAGAAATATGTTGATAAAGATATAAAAGTTGGATTTAAAGAAAATGTATTTTATGGCAGTATTGATTTTCTTAGTTATATAATGAGCGTAATATTACTTATTGTAGGAGGGTATCTATTTATTAATAATAAGATAACTCTAGGAGAATTAATTATATTCAATTCTTATCTTTATAACTTGCGTGCACCATTTATTAGACTAGGAGGACTACTTCATAGTATTGGGAGGTATGGAATAGCAAAAAAACGCATAAAAAATCTTTTAGATGCTAAACCCAAAATAGAATTAAAAGGAGAAGAACCGTTAAAAACCTTATTAGTACCAATTGAATTTAAAAATGTTAGAATAGTTTTTGATAATAAAGTAGTTTTAGAAAATTTAAATTTAAAAATTAATCCACAAGAAACAATAGCATTTATAGGTAAGACAGGAAGCGGTAAATCATCAATAGTAAACTTATTATTAGGATTTATTATTCCTGAGAGTGGAGAAGTATTAATAAATGGAAGAAATTATTTAGATTACAATATTAAAGATTTACGAGAAAAAGTTGGTTATGTTACCCAATCCAGTTTTCTATTTAGTGATTCAATCTATAACAATATTAGATATGGTAATATGGGATTAAGTAAAAAAGAAACTATGAAATATGCGAATATTGCTTGTTGTGATTATATCAAAAATATGCCTGAAGGGATAGATACTATAATTGGCGAAAAAGGAGTAGGTTTATCTGGTGGAGAAAAACAAAGATTATCTTTAGCAAGAGCTCTCGCTGTTAAACCAGACATTCTTTTACTTGATGATATTACAAGTGCATTAGATATGGAAACGGAAGAAAAAATAAACGAAAGTATAAAGAAATTAAATTATAAATCTACAAAAGTTATAATAGCTAGTAAAATAGTAAGCGTTATGAACGCTGATAAAATTTATGTATTAGATAAAGGAAAAGTAATAGAAAGTGGTAACCATAAGGAATTAATGAATAAAAAAGGTTATTATTATAAATTATACGAATTACAGAAAGGAGATATCTAAAATGGTTAATAATTACAAAAAAGATGAAGAAGCAACAAAATTTTCTTGGAAAAATATGAGTCGAATGCTTGAATTTATTAAGCCATATAAAAAAGAATTATTTATCTCTTTCTTTATTGGGATAATATCAAGTTTATTACTTCTTGTTATTCCTAAAATTATGGCATATGCTATTGACGTATCATTTGTAAATAAGAATTTTATGCAAATAGTATTATTATCATTTATCATGTTAGGTATAGTATTATTATCTGTATTTTTTACTAAAATACAAAGAGATAAAATGATTATAGCACTTGATAAAGTATCATATGATATCAAAGTAGAAATCTTTAAAAAATTGCAATACTTACCTAATAATTATTTTGATACTAGAAGTCATGGAAAGATATATACGAGAGCGACTAGTTATCCCGATGATGTAGCAGGAATATTTTGTTATGTTATCGTTCAAGGTTTACTTGATATCGTAAATTTAATTTTTGTAATAGTGTTTATGCTTATAACCAATACATCTTTAGCTTTAATAAGTATAATTTCAGCTATAATATTGATTACAATTTTTATCTTTTTAGCTCCTATTAGAAGAAAGTTACAACATGTCGTAAATGATAAAAAATCAAATGTTAATGCTTATGTATCTGAAAGTATAAATGGTATTCGAATAACTCAAAGTTTTAATCGTGAAAATGAAAATGAAAGAATTTTAAGAGATTTAGAAAAAGAAAGAATTAATGCTCAAAAGAAAACTTTTTTTATAGGAAATCTAAATTGGTCGCTTGCCCATGTTTTTGATATAATATGTATAGCTTTAATCTATTATATTGGTTTAAGATATTTTTATCCAAGAGTCAGTTTAGGTACAATAATAGCTATCGACTCATATTCTTCAAGATTTTGGGACCCACTAGAATACATTACAAGTAGTTATAGTGATTTAATGGATGCTTCAACATATTTAGAAAGAATATTTGAATTATTAGATGAACCTCTTGTTATTGAAAACTCTAAAAAATCAATAATTTTAGATATTAAGGGTGATATTGAACTAAAAAATGTTGTTTTTAGTTATGATAAAAAGAAAAAAGTTTTAAATCATGTTAATTTAAAAATCAAAGCTGGCGACAAAGTAGGTTTAGTCGGAGAAACAGGCTGTGGAAAATCTACAATATTAAGTTTGTTATCCAGGTTTTATGATCCTGATGAAGGTGAGATTTTAATTGATGGTATTAATATTAAAGACATAAGACTTAATAATTTAAGAGGACAAGTTAGCATAATGCTCCAAGATAACTTTCTATTTGCGAGAAGTGTATATGATAATTTAGTATTAAATAAAAAAATAAAAAAAGAAGAAGTAATAAAAGTATGTAAAATTTTAGATATTCATGACATGATAATGAATTTAGAAAATGGCTATGAAACAATTCTTTTAAATAATGGTTCTAATTTATCAAATGGTGAAAGACAGCTTTTATGTATCGCGAGAATAATGCTTCAAGACCCTAAGATTTTAATTTTAGATGAAGCAACTAGCAATATCGATTTAATGACAGAGAAAAAAATAACTAAAGCAATAGATTTAGTAACAAAAGATAGAACTACAATAATGGTCGCCCATCGTATATCAACAATAAAGAATTGCGATAAAATAGTTTTAATCAAAGACCATATAAATTATGAAGAAGGAACTCATAATGAATTAATGAAGAAAAAGGGAGAGTATTATAAATTATACTCTTCACAAGCAATACAATAATTTTAAAAGGAAATAATTGTTTTATTATTAATACTTTGATATAATTAATTACAAGGATGTGAAAATATGAAAAAAATAATAATTAGTATAATAACAGTAATGCTTTTAATATTGCCCATAAATGTTAAAGCAGAAAGCAATAATGAAGTAACAATATATCTATTCAGATCTACTCAATGTAACCATTGTGAAGATGCCCTAGAATATTTAAATGAAAACAAAGAAAGTATACCTGAAGGTGTAAAATTAAAAACTTATCAAGTATATCAAAATAGCAATAACACCAAGTTATTAGAACAAATACAAAAAGATTTAAATTTTGCCGAAAAAGATATTGGAAGTGTTCCTTTATTTATAATTGGTGATGAATATATTTTTGGCTATTCAGGACCTGCGGATGTTAAAAAAGCTTTTAATTTAGCAGAAGAAGCTAAAAATAATAGTGAATATAAAGACATAGTTAAAGAAACAATCTCTAAATTATCTTTAAAAGATGATCATATGATGTTAGACGAAATCTTTAGTGAACCAAGCAAAGTTGCAACAATGATAGTTTTTGGAATATTTGGAGCTATAGTTTTAGGCTTTGGCGCTATGATTATATTATCGCGAAAAAATTAATATTTTAGACATAGCTACTTTAATTAGTAGCTTTTCTCATGTATAATAAATAGACGAAGGTGTAAATATGAAGATAGAAAATGATATAAAACAAGAAAAAACATTTAAAAATATATTGAGTGAAATATGTAAAGAAGAGAATATAAAATTTACATATCTATCAAAAGATTGGATAGTAGTTTTAGAAAAAGATGGAATATGTAGAACTCTCGCTGGTTATAAATTTGATCTTAATTCTCATGGGCTAGGAGAAGTTTGTGATGACAAATATGCATTATGTGAATTATTAGAGCATTATCATTTACCAGTAGTAGAACATCATATAGTATATGCACCTACAAATAATGAAAATTATGCTATTGGATGTAATAATATTAATTATTTAAAAGAGCTATTTATCAAGTATAATGCCTCTGTTGTTTTAAAAATAAATAATGGTACATGTGGAAATAATGTTTATCATATAACTAATGAAAAAGATTTAGAATACTATTATTTAAAGCTTAGTAAACGAAGCTATTCTTTAAGTTTATGTCCTTTTATAGATATAGAAAATGAATATCGTGTAATAATATTCCAACATAATCCCGAATTAATATATAAAAAAGAGTTACCAAAAGTATATGGAGATGGTGTGTCTTCAATTAAGGAATTATTAAGAAACTTTAATTATGAATATTTTAAAGACTATGATGGCGTAAATAAAGATATTATTTTAAAAGAGAATGAAGAGTATATATACAATTGGAAATTCAATTTATCAGGAGGAGCAAAAGCAAGTTTTGATATAGAAAAAGAAATAAAAACAGAAATTTTAAAATTAGCAACTAAAGTAGCAAATACAATTGATTTAAAATTTGGCAGTATAGATATAATTCGTGATAAAAACGGCAAATATTATGTTTTAGAAATCAATAGTGGAGTTATGATGGATAATCTTATTAAAGAAAATGAGAATGGTTATGAAATAGCTAAAAGTATTTATAAAAAAGCTATAAAAGCTATGTTTAAAATAAAGTAAAATATACCTCTAGAATTTACAATAAAAGGTAACTATGATATAATAAATATTAGACAAGGAGTATAATTTTTATGAAAGTTATTATGCTAGAAGACGTCCGTAAAGTAGGAAAAAAAGATGAAATAATAGAAGTCAGTGATGGGTATGCTAATAATTATTTAATTAAGAATAAATTAGCGGTTCCATACACTAAAAGAAGTAAAGAAGTTTTAGATAGAGAGCTTGATGCCAAACAAAAAGAAGAGGATCAAAAAGTTGCAGAATACCAAGAAATAAAAAAGCAATTAGAAAACAAGATAATTAATTTTAAAGTTAAAACTGGTGTTCAAGATAAGGTATTTGGCAAAATATCAACCAAGCAAATCGCTGAAGAAATAGGAAAATTAGGTTTTAAAATAGATAAAAAATGTATTAAATTAGATTATGATTTATCTAGTTTAGGCATTAGTGAAGTAGAAATAATACTTCATAAGAAGGTAAGTTTTAAAATAAAAGCAAACTTAATAAAATAGGAGGATTTATGGCGACACGTGCATTACCAAATGATTATGAAGCTGAAATGAGTGTCCTTGGTGTAGCTTTTTTAAATAAAGACGCACTTGAAAAAATCAGTGATGAAGTAACAGAAGACATGTTCTTTAATGATAAAAATAGAATTATATTTAATGCCATTATCTCATTATATAAAGAGAGAAATCCTATTGACGTTACAACAATTAAAGCTGAATTAGATAAGAAGAAAGTATTAAATGAAGTAGGGGGAATTCCCTATTTAATGGAAGTAATAGATTCTGTAGTTACTGCTGCCAATCTTGAATATTATATAAAAATATTAAAAGATCATGCTATAAGAAGAAACTTAATAAATACAGCAACAGATATTGTAACAAATGCTTATTCCAGTGAGAATATAAATGGTTTATTAGATGAATCAGAAAGAAGTATTTTAAATGCTGTTAGAGTAAGACAAACTAGTGAATTTGTGCCAATCCATGAAATACTCCGAAGAGCGCAAGAAAGACTTGAGGAGTTATCAAAAAATAAAAGTGATATTACAGGAATAAGAACTGGTTTTTATGACTTAGATAAAGCAACAGCAGGCTTGCATGGTGGTGAATTAATCATTTTAGCAGCTCGTCCTGGTATGGGAAAAACGGCTTTTGCTCTAAATATTGCAACAAACGCTGCCTTTTCAACAGAAAAAGCTATAGCAATATTCAACTTATAAATGAGTGCCGAAATTTTAGTTAATCGTATGATATCGAGTGTAGGAGTAATAGATTCATACAAACTAAGCACGGGTAAATTAGAACATAACGATTGGAAAAGATATAACGAAGCAATGAGCAAACTAGGAAGTACCAATATATTTATTGAAGATAATGCTAGTATTACAGCACCTGAGATTAAATCAAAATGTCGTAAACTTGCAAGTATGCCAAATGGTTTAGGATTAGTAGTAATTGATTATTTACAGTTAGTTACAACAGGGTCTAATCGTATTGAGTCAAGACAAGTTGAGGTATCAGAGATATCGCGTAGTCTAAAAACAATGGCATTAGAGTTAAATGTTCCAGTTATTGCACTAGCCCAATTATCGCGTAGTGTTGATAAAAGAGAAAATAAAGAACCAGCTTTAGTAGATTTAAGAGAATCTGGTTCCTTAGAGCAAGATGCAGATTTAGTATTATTTTTAAATCGTAAAGATTATTATGAAGCTAAGACTGAAAAAAAGGAAACAGTAGTTCCAATTGATGTAATAATAGCTAAGCATCGTAAAGGTTCAACGGGATTATATAGATTATTATTTGAACTTAACATGAGTAATTTTAAAAATTATATAAGTACTGACGTTGGAGAGATATAGAGGTGAATTATGAAGGGAAAATATTTTAATACATTTATGATAACACTAGTAGTAAGTGCCATACTAGGTATAAGTTTATTTACTAAAAAATCTTATGCTGAAGTAAACACTAACTATCAAGTATATCTTAATGGCGAAAAAATAGGTGTGATAGGAGATAAAGCTGAGTTATATGCTTTAATTGACAGCAATCAAACAGCTATAAAAGAAAAATATAAAGTAGATAATGTATATCCCCCAAACAATTTAAAGATAGTTGAGGCTGATACTTATTCTACAACAGTAGATGAAGTTAAAAATGTATATGAACAAATAGAAAAACAAGACGATTTTGCTATAAAAGGCTATATTATAACAGTCAAAAGTGATGAGAAGGATTACCAAATTAAAGTATTAGATAAAGAAATATTTTATAATGCCGCTAAAAGATTTGTTAGTGCTTTTTTAAATCAAGACGAATACAATAAGTATATTAATAATACGCAAGAAGAGATAGTAGGGACAGGTCGTATTATTGAAAGTATGCATTTTAAAGAAAATATTACAATCAAAGAAAGTTACATAAGTGTAAATGATAAAATTTATACCAATGAGCAAGAATTAACACATTTTTTATTATTTGGAGAAACCCCTGATACTAAAAGTTACACTATTGCTTTGGGAGATACGATTGAATCTATATCTGAAGCAAATAAATTAAATGTTGAAGAATTTTTAATTGCAAACACAAAATATAAATCAGAAAAAACAATTTTAAAAGTTGGAGATACAGTTAACGTTACTTTAATTTCTCCTCAATTAACATATGTATATAAATTAAAAGAAATATATGATCAAACAATATATTATACTAAAGAGAGAGTACCAGACAATACTAAATATACTGATTACTCAGTAATAACAACACCAGGTATAAATGGCAAAAATCGAGTTCAGGAAGAATATGAAGTTGAAAATGGTGAACGTTCACAAAATGCTAACCCTGTTATTTTGGCTACATTAGTGCCAGTTCAAAATCAAGTTACAACATATGGTACTAAAAGGCCTTATAATCCAGGTGGACCAAGTAACTGGGAAAATCCAGTTATTACAGGTGGAGATTGGTTCTGGCCAACGAATGCAGGTTATGTAATCACAAGTAAATATGGTTGGCGTTGGGGATCTATGCACTATGGATTAGATATATCTGGCGCAGGTAACTTTGGTTCACCAATATATGCAGCAGCTGATGGAGTTGTTGAGTTAGCCTTTAATGGATGTCCAAGTAGTGGTAAAGGAAAATATGACACTTGTGGTTATGGTGGTAGAACTTTAGGAAATCAGATTACAATTAATCATGGTAATGGCTATGTAACCATCTATGGGCATTTACATCAAAGCATGAATGTTCGCATAGGTCAGACTGTAAGTAGAGGAGATAGAATAGGCTCTATGGGACACAGTGGTAAATCAACAGGACCACACTTACACTTTGAGGTTAAATATAATGGTGTAAATTTAAATCCACTTTCTATCTATAATTAATGAAAGTATGTGTTTTAGCAAGTGGATCAGGGGGTAATTCCACTTATGTTGAAATTGGTGGTTATAAGATTTTGATAGATATTGGCCGTAATCGTAAGTATATAGTTGATAAGTTAAAGGAAATAGAAGTGGACCCAAGTGAAATAAACTATATATTTATTAGCCATTTACATGATGACCATATATCAGCATTAAATACTTTTTTAAAAAAATATGAACCAACAATTGTTATAAGTAAAAAAATGTTTGAGGAATTAGAAAGTATTCGCGAATATCCTCATATTTTAATTTATGAAGATGAAGTAATATTAAATAATGTTAAAGTTACGTGTATGCATTCTAGTCATGATGCTACAGATTCCAGAAATTTTCTTTTTGAAAGTGGTAAAAATTCTGTTGTCTATGTCACAGACACTGTCTATGTAATCTATAAAAATTACAAATATTTACAAAATAAAGAAATATATTTATTTGAAGCCAATCATGATGTAGAAAAGTTGCAACATGGACCATATCCAGATTGGTTAAAAAAGCGTGTTTTATCAGACTATGGTCATTTATCAAATAATGCAAGTAGTATATATTTATCTAAATTAATTGGAGATAATACTAAAAAAATTTATTTAATGCACCTTTCCGAAAAGAATAATACTGAAGAACTAGCTATGAAAGAAATTACCAATATTTTTAAAACATATAAAATAGCATTCAATGATATTCATTGTGCAAAACCAGATGAAATAAGTGAAGTGATTTAGTATGATAAAAATAATATGTTTAGGCAAATTAAAAGAAATATATTTAACAGATTTAACAAATGATTATTTAAAAAGAATTAATAAATATCATAAAATAGAGTTAATAGAATTAAAAGATGAAGAAAATTTAAGTAATGAAGCTAAAAATATTATGAAATATATTGGAAATAAAGATTATGTAATAACTTTGGAAATAGAGGGTGACACCCTAACAAGTGAAGAGTTAGCAAAAATGATAGACAATACATTTATAACAAACAGTACAATTACATTTATAATTGGCTCATCAGAAGGATTACATGAAAGCATTAAAAAGAGAAGCAATTTTGCTTTATCTTTTTCTAAATTTACTTTTCCTCATGGATTATTTAGAGGTGTGCTATTAGAGCAAATATATCGTGCATTTAAAATTATAAATAATGAAAGATATCATAAGTAGAAAGTAGGTAGTATTGTGATAGGTAATGATTGGGATGAAAAATTAAAAGTTATATGGGAAAGTGAAGGATTCAAAAGATTTTATCAATTAGTAGAAGAAGAATATACAAATAAAATTATCTTTCCCCCAAAAGATCATATTTTTGAGGCTTTAAAATTAACAAGTTTTAAGGATACTAAAGTGGTAATAGTAGGTCAAGATCCCTATCATGGAGAAGGAGAAGCGCATGGTTTATCTTTCTCAGTTCAAAAAGGGGTAAAGGTACCTCCATCACTACAAAATATATATAAAGAATTAGAAAGCGATTTAGGGATTCCACCTAGAAATAATGGCGATTTAACTGGTTGGGCTAAAAGTGGGGTTTTAATGCTTAATGCAGTGTTAACAGTTGTAAAAGATACACCAGCATCTCACCGAAAACTTGGCTGGGAGAGATTAACTGATTATATTATAAAAACTTTAAATGAAAAAGAAGAACCAGTAGTATTTATACTATGGGGAAATTTTGCTAAAGAAAAAATGAGTTTAATTACAAATAAACATCACTTAATCTTAACCAGTCCTCATCCTAGTCCTTTCGCCGCACGTTATGGATTCTTTGGCTCTAAACCTTTTAGCAAAACCAATGAATTCTTAAAAAGCAAAGGTTTAAAAGAGATAGACTGGAACTTAAATAAAAATGATTAAAAATATAATTTTTGATTTAGGCGGAGTAGTTTTAAAATATGATATAAAATCTTATTTAACATCCATTGATATTCCAAAAGAAGAACAAGAAATTTATAAAAAATTAATATGGGCAAGTGAAGAATGGCAAAAAGGCGATTCAGGAAATATTACTTATGAAGAAATAATTGAAAATTTATGTAACAAATATCCAACGGATGAAAAAATAAGATATATCTTAGAAAATAAAAATAATGATATTCTTCTAAGTGAAATAACAGAAAGTGTAGAATACATCAAAGATTTAAAAAATAGAGGTTATAAAATTTATTTTTTATCAAATGTAAGTAAATGGGATATTGAATATAATATAAAACGTTTTGAATTTTTTAAATTACAAGATGGTTCAATATATTCTTGTGACATTAAATGTATAAAACCAGACAAAGATTGTTATTATTCTTTATTAAATAAGTACAATTTAAAAGCAGAGGAATGTATATTTATTGATGATATTAAAGCAAATATAGAGGCAGCAAATAAGATTGGCATAAAGGGAATATTATTTGATACAATATCTAATGTTAAAGAGAAAGCAGAAAAAATAATAAATAAAAAATAGTCGTTTTCAAAACGGCTTTTAAAATTAAAATATATACTTGTCAAAAATAATTTTAAGTAATAGAATAATATATTTGAAAGAAGGTAAATTATGAACACACCAGAATTTTTTAGATTAGGAATTATAGATCAGGGACAAACAATAATTATAAGTAATAGAGTTTTTGAAAATCATGGTTTTAGTTTTTATAAAGGGTTAACCAATAATCATGACTTTATTAATATAATTTTTGCTTATATAGCAAAATATGATATAGCTTTAACTGAACAAGAATTAATAAATAGAGGATTTGCAGTTGTAGACACAAGTAATATAAGCCAAGAATTATTACAAAAAGTTCCAATTTTATACTGCAATCGCGCATATGAAAAGAATAAAAAAGTATTTGATAAAGAAGATGGTATCAAATTTTTGGATAGAAGCTTACCTTTAATGACAGACTCTTTAGAGTTATTTTTAAAAAGAAAAAAGACGACTATACTTTAAAGTCGTCTATTATTTCGTCTTCCATATCTTTTCCATCAAAGAAAAGTTTTAATTTAAAATTATGAATTCTTGCTATAAAGTTTGTTGGGAACTTTCTAATTATAGCATTTTCTAAACTAGTATTTTTATTATAATAATTTTTTGTCGCAGTTAGTTTCTCATCTAATCTTCTAATATTTTCGATTTCTTTATTTAAATCTTCATCATTGTTTAAATTAAGATCATCAATCATTTTTAAAATCAAAGTAAAACCTTCATTTAACTTACGATCCATATCAAAATTTGATATATTTATATCTCTAAGCTTTTCATATTCTTTAAAATAATTTTTTTCAGATTTCAAATGCTTTTTCAAGCTATTACTAATTCTAATTAAGGTTTCATATTTAATTCTCAAATTTTCATCAATAATAGATTCAGCTTCCATAATTTTAGTTTTTAAATCATTAAGTTTATTAAAATAAACAACATAATAAATACCACCAGAAGCTAAAATAATAATCATTATGAGAATAATACTTAAAACTAACATAATATCACCTACAATAAAAGTATAACAAGTTTTTCAATATTTTTAAAGTAGTAATAGCAAAATTTACAAAACAAAGTAACTTATATAAGAAAAAACTTTAATTATTAAAGTTAGTAAAAAATTTATTGGCAAATTTTATAAATAGTTAAAAAGATATTTTTTTGATATAATATTTTTGTGATGAATAATGATATTAAATGTAAGTGGTAGAACAGATATAGTAGCTTTTTATAGTAAATGGTTTAAAAATAGATATCAAGAAGGATTTGTAGATGTAAGAAATCCTCTATATCCCAAACTCATAAGTAGAATATATTTTAAAGATGTAGATTTAATAGTCTTTTGTACTAAAAAACCTCATCCTATAATTGATTTTCTAAAAGAAATAAAAGAACCAGTAATATTTCAAATTACCTTAACGCCATATAAAAAAGATATTGAACCAAATGTTCCAAATAAAAAAGAAGTCATCGAAGACATAAAGAAAATATCCAAGATTATAGGCAAAGAAAATATTTATATTAGATATGATCCAATATTTTTAAATGATATTTATACTTTAGATTATCATATTAAGGCATTTAATAAAATTTGTTTGTTATTAGACGGGCATATAAATAAAATTATAATATCATTTATAGATGATTATAAAAATGTTCGTAAAAATATGAATGTTTTAAGAATTAAAAATTTTACTAATGAAGACTTTAAAAAAATAGGTTTAAAGTTTAGTAGTATTGCCAAGAAACATA
>CANDSI010000013.1 GCA_947388575.1 uncultured Mycoplasma sp. | reverse complement strand
ACAAAGCAATGAGAAAACAAATAATTCAAAAAATAGAAAGAAAAAATTTATTCCAAAACAACTAAAAAATATTTCTCGTGATGGTGAAAATTACAGAAATAATAAAGACATTAATGGCGAAGATATGATAAATACATTTAATTTTAAAGGAGGAGAATTCGGAAACTGGCTCAATGAAAATGATAGACAACAATGCTTGAACTATGGATATGATGCTTTACTCGATTTGAGTAAAGCTCTTTCTATTTCACCAGCAGATATTGCTCTAGGTGGTAAATTATCTATTGCATTTGGTTCAAGAGGAAGTGGCAATGCTCTTGCTCATTATGAACCAGATAGAGAAGTAATAAATTTGACGAAGCTAAAAGGTGCAGGAAGTTTAGCACACGAATGGGGTCATGCACTAGATGATGTTGTAGGAAAACAATTGGGATTAAGTGGATTTATAACTGAACATTATAGATATTTGGATTCTTCATCAAAATTTATAAAAGATATTATTGAAACTATGAAATACAAGATAGCATCTGGACCTAAAATTGTAGAAAAACAAGTAAAAGAATATGAAAAACAAGTAAATCGAATTACTAATCTCATTAATTCATTCTTTCCTAAAGAACATTTAACGGAAGAACAAATTAAAAAGAAAGACATTTTAATTCAAAAAATTATAGATGATGCTGAAAAATCAAGTGAAAATTTAGCACTTTATCTTAGTAGTGGTAATGGCAACAAAGAAGTAGATGAATTATCAAATCTAAGAAAACAAATTGTAGGAAGAACTATATCCAAAAATGATAGGCTTCAAATAATATATTCACAAAACAATGTAGCAAATAGAAGAAAGCAAATAGGAAAAACAGAAGAAGTAAAGACTGATTTCTATAAAAATTCAATTCGATTTGATGAAACATATACAAAATCAGGGCATGGATATTGGACTGATGTAAAAGAAATGTTTGCTCGTAGTTTTGCTTGCTATGTTAGCGACAAATTAAATAATAGAAGTGATTATCTATGTGGGCATGCTGAGCTTGCTCTAGGTCTTATTCCAAATAAAGATAATGAATTAGAATTGATAAAAGTATTTCCAGAAGGTGAAGAAAGACAATTAATAAATGAAAAAATAGATAATTTTATTAATTTTTTAAAAGAAAAGTCTATATTACATGATTGTAGAATACAACAAGTTGATAATAACTTAGAATACGATTACGATTATTAATAAAGGAGAAATTTTATTGAATATTGATGAATTTTTAGACAGTTCTAAATCCATAGAAAAAATAGGGAAATATACCATGTTAAAAATAAAATATAATGACAATATTGATTTCCTATATAAGCCTTCTTATGGAGAATTTGAATATGGAAACGAATTACATTTTATAGGTTTTTTTGAAAAAATTACTAAAAAATTATATGGTTCAAAATATGACCTTCATTCTAAATATGATGAAGATATGTATAGTAATTATTACGAAGGTCCTATAGAAGAGGTTGCTAAAAATATTAAAGATGGTGCTAATATATATTTGAATAGATATATAGAAGAAAATAAACTACAACTGATGAATATTGGTAAAAATGTGTTTGATAAATATATAGTAGATGAGTGCAACTATGATAATATCAAAAATAATATTGTAAATGACTATATACATGATGAGAAAGAATCTGAAATATATTTTTCTATAAATAGTAAATGCTACGAAAATGATATTAAAACTCTTATTATAAAATATATTCAAAATCCTATAGAAACTACTCAAAAAATTTTTGATGGATATATAAATAATAAAGAGAAAATTGAATCTATATATTTTAATAATAAATATAATGAGGTGTCTGTAAAAGAACATTTAGGAGTGCTTTTATTAAAACAACAGTTAAGAAATACTCTATTACAAGAATTAAAAGATAACCCAAATAATGAATATAAAAAGAAACATGATATAATTCAATCTATAAAAGATTTAGATGCACAAATGGTAACGATAACATTAAAACATAATAGCGAATTAGTTGATTTTAAATATCCTAAAAAAATATTAGAAAGTTTAGATTTCTACGAATCGCATATTCAAAATTTAAAAGTTAGAGCTAAAGTTGAAGGATTATTTAAAGATATATGGGGGAGAGAGCAAGATAATTTATTTATAAAGGAAGTAGCCAAAATAGAATATAAGAAAAAGATAATTTATGAGGATAAGGAATTATTAGACTTAAAAGAAAATGAATATGATATAGATATTTAGATAAAGGGGTGATTAAATTATTAAATCATGTTGAAACAAATTTGAATGGAAAAACTATTACTTTATGTGGAAGTAATACTATCATTCAAAACGAAAAAGCGATAATCGAAAATTTAGAATTAACAGGTAATGAATCGCAAGACAGACTATTGATACAAGAATACATTGATAAAAACAAGCTGAAATCCGATATACTTTACGATGGAAATAGTGTATATCCTTTTGAAAAAATTATAAAGGCATATAGAAAGTTACAAAAAAGTGGAACATTAGATGGTTTAACCGAGGAAATGTACCACTTTTTTATTTATGCCTGTGAAGGTATTGCTCACTATAACTTACAAGGTTTTAGAAGTTATTATAATAATTCATTTAGAAATTTAGAAAATGAATTATTAAGTCAGAAGTATTTGGAAACTAGATTTAGTGATAGAGATAGAATTTTTAAAGAACTAAAAATAGGCAAATATTATAACGAAAGAGCTTATATAAATATTGATAAAATACCTCTTAACAAATTGAAATCAATTATTGAAAATTGTGGGTGGAAAGCACAAATAAATACAGATAACTATTTAAAATTATCTAAAGATATAAATGCTAATATAAGTTATTCCTTTGAAATTGATATTTTTAGTTATGATGTATCAAGAGTTATAAGAAATCTTAATTATATATCTAATTCTTTTGATACAGAAAGCTATATTGACCAAATGGTAATGGAAAGAGAAAGACAAGAAAAAACACCAACTATTAGTGAAATAGTATCAGCTGCTAATGTTATTAAACATAGTTTAAATGAGTTGAGTTCTGATGTACTTTATAAATGTAGATTAGAAGTTGAATTAAATAAAAACACTTATGATACAAATACTGTAGATGAAGAATATAATTTAGAAATCTGTGGTTAAAGGGGGATTATATGAATACTATACAAGAGAAAAGTGAAATTAAGTGGAGCATTTTTGCTTCATTTTTTTTAAAAATAACTTGAAAGAATTTCTCCCAGCGGGCTAAAAAAAGGTATTAGGGTTTTTCCCTAAACAGCGATTTGTGGTCCTGTGGACCATGCTGGCGAAAAAAAGGCACTCAAAAATGCCATGTTTTTTCGACGCAAAATAAAATTTTGCTTTTTAATTAATCCTTCGCTATCGCTAGAATTAATTTTTTGTTAGGAATAGATGGAATATATAATGATTCTATGATATAATCTCTTTAGCAATAAGAATAAATTAAAATTAAAATATTTTAGAAGTAGTCAAAACAAAAATAATAAGATAAGTCGAATAACAATACAAATTAATAGGAAAAACTAAAATGAAGGACTATATAGATGAGATATATACACTATGGAAATGATAAATTTGAGATAAATAGATTTGAGGTAATAAGCAATGATTCTAGAATACCCACAAAACCGTATGGAGGTTTTTGGGCTAGTCGAGTAGACTCTAATTATTCATGGAAAAATTATTGCATAAAACAGGGATATGATATTGATTTGAATAAATACATAATATTCTCAATAGATGACAAAGCAAGAATACTAAGTATTAACAATTGTAAACAGTTAGAGGATTTACCAAAATTAGACGATAAAAGAAGAGGCTACAGAGATAATTTATATACAAAACTAGATTTTGAAAGATTATCAAAAAAATATGATGCGATAGAAGTTTTTATTGGAGAAACCGATGAATTATATTTTCAATTATTTGGTTGGGACTGTGAGTCGATATTAATAATGAATCCACAAATAATTATTACAGAAGAAAAGATACCTTTATAAAATTTTGTTACAGATTCATTTCTATGGTAGGATAAATAAAGTTAATACAAATAGGAGATGAAGAAATGAAAAAGTTTTACATTCCCGAAAAAGAAAAATGCCCACCTAATGGATATCAACTAACGTATTCTAAAGGAACAATTGACGAATTCTGTGAAAATCCAGGGTATTATAAGGCACATATGTATATAGGTGCAATAAATGATGCAATTACAATATATAAGTACAATGAACATATTTCACGTGATTGGGTAGAACATGTAATAAGAATATTATCTAAGTATATATAAAGTAAAGCATAGGAGGATTAAGAATTATGGTAAGTGAAGAAAAAAAAGTATATTCGTCAATTGGTGCGGGAAGACTTTTAGATATTAAGGTTATTCTAGATGGAAAAGAGATATATACAGGGATGGTAGAAGATGCTCCGGAGAGTATTAGAAAATTAAAATATTCTAAAGTAGAATTTGAAGATAAAATTACTTACTATGTATATAGCGAATTTAATTTAGACTAGGAGTACAAAAAAGTTGAAAATAATTAGACAAGATATGATTTTCTTTTTTTAGAAAATTGTATCTTTATTTTTGGAAAAAATTATGATTACAGATATAGAAAAGGAATTAGAAAGCATTTTTCTATCTTATGATAGAATTTTAGAAAAGTTAAAAGTATTAAATATAACAACCAAAAAAGGCGGAAATCTCACAGAGAAAGGATTGCGAAAAGCTATAGAAATTATGAGTAAAAAGCATCCAAAGTGTAGATGGAAAAGTAAAATGGCAAAAGGTTATAAAAATTATATTTTGATTGAAGGATTCTACTGGCTAAAATATGTATATTTTCAAAATGAAAAAAAAATGATTGATGCTGATATAGAATTCTTTATTACTAGAATGGCACAGTATGAAGAATTACTACAAGTTGATAGAAAATCTTTTTGGGAAAATGATATGTATGTAATAGAGTTAGAACAGTATTTTAACAGAAAAAGTGATACTATAAGAAAAGCTATATCAAAAATGATAAAGGAAAATGAAAATTACAGATTTAAAGAAAATGGAAAATATAAAATTTCAAGACATGGAGTAGAATGGTTATGCAAAAAATGTTTTAAACAGAAATATTTGGAACTATTAGAAGATTACAAAATGGAACTTACAGAAAAATATATAGTAGAGGGTTATCCATATGATATTTTTCTATAAAGCATACTAATATTAAAACTTGAAAGGAAAATTAATGGTGAACAAAACGAAAATTATTAAAGCTAGAGTGACAGAAGACGAAAAATGTTTAATAAAAGCAAAAGCTAAAAGCTATGGATATAAAGATTTATCTAAATACTTAATTGATGCGTCCATTTATGAAAAAATTACTTTCACGGATATAAAAAATCAAAAATTAATTTACGATTCTTATGCAAGCAATACAAAAGAATTAAAGAAAATCTTAAAAGATATAAGACATATTATAAAATATAATACGCAGATAGATGATATGACAGTTCAAAACATAAAATTAATGCTAGTAAATATTATGAGAAATCAAAAGAATATGTTAAAGTTAATTGATAAAAAACTAGACTTAGATGTTTGGCAAGAAGTAAATCGAAAAAAAGTACAGGAGGAATAGGAAATACCATATACTAAGAGAATACCACACTATGGTACACCACAAGATTTAATAGAATATATCCTGGATGAAAAAAATTATGGTGAAAAAATAGCTGTTGCATCTTCTTTAAATTGTAATGTAGAAACCGCTTTATCAGATTTTATGAGGACACAAAAAAGATTTAATATGCAAGGAAACCGAGTAGCTTATCACATTATTCAAAGTTTTTCTCCAAATGACAGTATTACACCAGCACAAGCAAATAGAATAGGTAAAAAGCTTTGTCAGGAACTATATCCAAATTATGAATGTGTAATTAGTACTCATATGGATAAAGGTCATATACATAATCATATAGCTCTAAATGCTATTAACTTAAATGGAACGAAACTAAATGATAGATTAGGAGATACTAGAGAAGGATTATATGGACTAAGTAATACTAGCGATAAAATTGCAGCCCAGTATGGATGTTATATTATGCCTAAGCGAACATTTAGCAAAATAAAGAATAGGGATTACTATTATCAGTACAAAGAACAAAATTGGAAACAAAAAATTAAAGAGGATATTGAAAATTTACTTATAAAATGCAGTAGTTTAGAAGAACTCTTAGAAGAACTATCTATATCAGGATATGAGATAAAAAGAGGAAAGTATATTTCAGTCAAAATAATGGGAATGCAAAGATTTGCTAGATTATCCACTATTGATAAAAAATATACAGAACAAAATTTATATAAATATTATCAATCACAAAATAATATAAAATTACTGGGAATTAAGACTTCGCAAAATGAATTCAATAGTATTTTATTTAGAAAAGCGAATGAATCTAAAGAGGCGATAGAGAAAACTCAATTAGCCATAGAAGGAAAGAGATATTGCCAATACCAAAAAACTAGGTATGAAGAAATAAAAAGATACTATCAGCTAAAGCAACAATTAGAATATTTAGATAAATATAATATAAAGTCTTTCAATGATATAGAAAATCAAATTGAAAATAAACGATTACAAATAAAATCTTTAAATAAAGATTTAAAGAAGAATAAAGATAAGTTTAATGAAATAATTGAGAGAACAGAAAAAGCACAGGATTATATTAAATTATATAAAGATTATCAATATGCCATGTCTTATAAAGAAATAGATGAAGATTATGTTTTGCCAGCGGAAGTAGAATTGTTTTTGAGTATTCAAAACGAATTAAATATTCATTCTGTAGATGAAGCGAAACAATTAATCAAAGCTTCGAGATTAGACAGAATTACTATTAATAAGCTAAAAAAAGAAGTATTAGACTTGCAAAGAGAACTTAATCATTTAGATACTATTAAAGAAGAAAAGTTGTCTAATTCTAGCCTTTTTATTCATAATATAAAATTTGGTAGTAATAGAATTGATTATAAATTATCTAATGACGAATATTTTTGCATTAATTTGCCATATACAAAAGAAAAAGTATATATCAAAAAAAAATATACAGCTTTTAATGAAAAGCATCAGTACTATACTTTGTATTTAGTAGATGATAAAGAGTATGAGTTGTACGATGAAAATAATAAATTAATTAAAAATATAACTGGTAGAGAATTAGTACAATATGTACTAGATAAAAAGAAAGAAATTGATAAAGGCTATAGTGAGATTAAAGTAGCTTGAATTTACCTTAGGATATCCTAAGGTATTTTTTTATACAAAGGAGGAGATAGAATTATTAAATGTTAAAATTATTTAGTTTATTTAGTGGAATAGGGGCTTTTGAGAAAGCATTAGAAAGATTGAAAATTCCACATGAAGTGGTTGGGTTCTCTGAAATAGATAAATATGCTATCAAGTCATATTGTGCTATACATAATATTTCAGAAGACTTGAATTATGGTGATATATCAAAAATTGATGCAAAGGCTTTACCCGATTTTGATGTGTTAAGTTGGGGATTCCCTTGTCAAGATATTAGTATCGCACGGAAAAATGAGTGGAATCAGAAAAGGGGAAACTAGAAGCGGACTATATTACGAAGGCTATAGAATTTTAAAGGAAAAAAGACCAAATTACAGTATCATAGAAAATGTAAAAAATCTTACAAGCAAAAGATTTAAAAATCAATTTGATTCGATATTAAGGGATTTGTCAGAATTAGGATATACAAATTGTTGGCAAGTATTAAATGCTAAAAATTATGGAATTCCACAAAATAGAGAAAGAGTTTTTATTATTTCGGTTCGCAATGATATAGCACAAAGTGGGTTCTGTTTTCCACCAAAAGTGCCTCTAATGTGGAAGCTTAAAGACTTTTTAGAAGATAATGTTGATGAAAAATATTATCTTTCAGAAAATGCCGTTGGAAAATTAATTAAAAAAAGTAATAAGTTGATGAGAGAGATGCAAAATCCAGATATTACAGAAAATAGTAAAGTAAAAAAAATCATAGGCATGTACGATACAGAAAATAAAAAACATCAGGCAGGAAGTGTATATAATCAGAATGGAATTTCACCTACTTTAATTAATTCGGGAAATGGTGGAAATAAGCAACCTTTTGTACTGATTAAGCAAGGCACAAAAAGTGGTTATGCAAAAGCAAAAGTGGGTGATTCTATTAATATATCATATCCAACCAACACCGCGAAAAGAGGGAGAGTAGGAAAAGAAGTATCACAAACGATTCTCACCTCAGCTAATATAGCTACATTAGAAATAGATAAACCAATTTGTATTAATAATAAAAATAACAAATTGAGCATACAAGACAGAGTTTACGATATAGAAGGAATTTCTACAACTATTCTTGCAAGTAATTTTAAAAACAAAATAGCAGAAAAAGCAATAATTAATCTTAAAAATAATAAAGAGAATACTATCTTTGTGTCGGGAGAGGGAAAACAATATATACGAATAAGGAAGTTAACACCTTTAGAATGTTGGAGATTAATGGGTTTTGATGATGAAGACTTTTATAAAGCAAAAAAAACAGGAATATCAAATACTCAATTATATAAACAAGCAGGAAATAGTATAGTTGTAAACGTATTAGAATACATATTTGAAGAATTATTTAACATAGAAAAATTACAAAGATGTGCATAATTTTATAAAAAAAGGCTGACATATACATAAAGGAGCGTTATACTTATTAAAGTAAGTATAATGTGAGGAGGAAAAGATGAAAATAAAATTAATAGAAACAGATATAAATGGAAATGAAATTGGAGAAACAGAAATTGATATGGATATTACTAAAGAAGAGTTAGAAGAATATGAAGCACTATTTTGTGAATGCCACTATTTAGAACAACATCCAAATAGTAATGCAGAATATGTTGAAAAATACAATGGGGTAAATCATGGATGGATATGCCCAAAATGTAAGAAATTCACGCAAATTGGATAACTAATAAATGAAAAACTACTAGTATACTAGTAGTTTTCTATTATTTTTTATATTCAATGATATCTTGTAGTTTACAGTCTAATGCATAACAAATTCTTGCTAACAAATCAAGGTCTGTTCTCTGTATATTATTGTCAACGTAGCTCTTTACAGTATCATATCTACTATCTACAAGTGTTGCTAACTTATTAACAGTTATTCCTTTACTTTTCAATACTTTACTTAGAATTATTTGAACTTCGCCATAGTCTTTTCGTTCTACAATTCTTCTTTCCATATTATCCCACCTCTATTGTATATTAACATATAGTAAACATATTGACATTTCCCGAAAATATAGTTACTATATATATGCAATTGGAAGAAAATGGGAGGTGAATAAAATGAAAGATAGTGGATTAATTAGAAGCATGGATGAATTAGGAAGAGTTGTAATTCCAATAGAATTAAGGGAAAAGTTTGGAATTAAGAAAAAAGACCCAATCGAAATATTCGTTGCTAGTTCAAATATCATATTAAGAAAATTCGAACCTAATTGCATTTTTTGCGGGAAGCCTAAAGAGTTAATAGAATTTAAAGATAAATTAGTTTGTAAAAAATGCTTACTAAAGATAAAAGCAAACCAAAATTTAAAAAAATAGATAAGATATATTCGTAGCAACAACATCTTATCTATTAAAACTTGCATTATATACTTTTTATGATATATAATGAAAATGCTAGTTCTAAAATAATATAAAATTAACCAAATTGTATTAAGTTTTCATATCATCCCTCTTAGGACTAGCAAAATGTTCTAGGAGGAGCAGTAGCAATGTTCCTCTTAGATTTATTCTATTAGATTTTTTAAATCTTCATAATTAATATCTAAAACCTTACACAAAGCAATTAATTCAAAATCTTTAACAATCATTCTTCCAGTCTCAATTCGATTCAGTTGTGTTCTATCCAGATATACTGCGTGCAATTGCAATCTCCTACAGACTTCACCTTTGCTAAGTTTTATATTTTCTCTATAAGTCTTTATTAAATTTCCTATAACATTTGTCTTATTTTCATACTTTTTCAAAGAAACTTACCGTCCATTTATTTTTATATTGATTTTATAATAAATTTAATGTTAAAATAGCGTGTGAGACACGCTATTTATAGAATAAGATGCTACAATTTATAAAAAAGTATTCAAGAAGGGAGGAAGTTTTTTTTTAGATTCAAAAAATATGCTAACAATATACTTCTATATACTGTTAGCGATAAATAATTATTTTGTGTTAAGTAAATAAAGAATCATTTGCTCTACTATAGATTTATCTCTGTTATTTAAAAGACTATAGTTTTCAATGATGTCTGGGGTTTTTATAATATTTTTAAATAGTAGTGTTGAAGAACACTTTGCTGTATTACAAATATTAATGGCATTATCCATACTTATACCTGCTCTGCCTGTTTCCACTTGTGATAAAAATTGAGCATTAATATTTAGTTTTTCAGCGAATTCTTCTTGTGTCAATTCTAATCCTTGTCTAATATCTTTAATATTTTGTCCAATTTTGACATTATTATTTAAGTTTGCCATTAACTCACCCCAAGTAATAGTATAATAAAGAAATACTAATAAATGAAATAGATTAAAACTATAATTTTGAATATAAAATATAGCTTTAATCTATAAAAAATATTATGATATATAGACAAAGACTATAAAACAATAAAAAAAATCGAGTTTATAACTTTGAAAAATACAAAACTAATGAAATATGGAGGTTACAAATGAATATTATATCAAGCAATGACAAAGGGTTTATTGATTATTTTATAACTAAAGAGAAGGTTTTTTTGTATAATATATGTCCTGCTGCTTTTGAACATGAAGATTTTAAATTTTATATAGAATGGTTTATTGATGCTATATATGATAATAGTAATAATGAATATGACATAGAAAAAAGGTTTACTTACTATTTTTGTAATAATTTCTCACTAAATATAATTTTTTTTACATATATTATGAGTAATAAATTTAGAAAAAGAGTTGAAAAAGATATTGAAGAGTATAAAAGAAAATATCATAAAAAACATATATAAATAAAAAAGCAGTTACATTGAAGTGAACTGCTTTTTAGAATTAGTAAACAAAAATAATAAATTTATGAATTCATTATAATATAAAATACTATAAAAAAGATAAAAAATCAATAGCAAATCTTTCTAGTTCTATTTTTATTGTATATTATTTGTCACGCATTTCATCACCTGATATATTAAAATGCTTTTTTGTTTTTGTACTCAAATTTCTTATTCTCTAATTTCTATTTAAACTCCATAAAAAAGCATCTAATGTAAATACATAAGAAAATATATATCTAAAATATAAAAACGGCTTAAAATTTAATTTGAGCCGTTTACTTTAATATATAATATTTTTCTAATTATTCTTCTAAAATTATTTTAATTAATTTATAAGCTAATCTTTTTTGTTTTTCATCACATAAATCTAGCAATTTCTGAAAATCTTTTTCTAAATAACTTGAAGAACTAGTAGCAGTGCCACTCAAAATATCACTTTCAGAAACATCTAAAATTTCACAGATTTGGTTTAATCTTTTTAAATTAATATGATATCCAGCACTTTCAAGCCTACTTAAAAATGCAATAGAAACTTCTAATTTATCTGCCAATTCTTCTTGAGTTATATTTTTTGCCTTTCTCGCTTTTTTTAATCTCTCACCAATGAGTTTGTAATCTAACATATTTATTCTCCATATAAATAAAAACCAGATAACTCTGGTATTTTCTAATATACTTAAATTATTTTACTTTTCTCTTAAATAAGTCAATCCTTATTATTAACTTTAAATTCCAAGATGATTAAATTAATATCTTTTTTATATCATATTTGAAGGAAGATGTCAATATTTAAAAATTATTTTTGAAATATTGGTATTGCAATAATTCACCATAATCATTAAGATAGATTTCATCAATTAAAGATATATTTTCTTGATTTTCCATAATAAATCTCCTTTTCTATATAAGATATGTTTTTTTCACTTTAAAACCATCAGGTTCATTAGTAAAGTACCAGAATTTATTTTCTTTATCCCATTTTCCACCAGCATTTTTAATATCTTCTTTTATGGCATATGTATTTTCTTCTGTAACAATATAGATAAATCTAGTACAAATATCATTTTCATTATCATCTAAGACGTAATACTTTTCAGAAGCTTTTTCTAAACTTGTAGAACCAGTAGCATAACCAGCTTCATTTTTAAAAATAGTGACAAAAGAAGCGCCGTTATTAAAGCCACCGCTTATAGCTTCTTGAATGATAAAAAGTCTTTTTTGATTATTTTCTTTTTTTAAGCAAACACCACCAACAAAAAGTAAATTATTATCAAGCCAATAACCATTTGGATATAATTTCTCTTTTAACTCTTCATTCTTTATTAAAATTCTCATACTCTTTCTCCT
>CANDSI010000012.1 GCA_947388575.1 uncultured Mycoplasma sp. | reverse complement strand
AAATCTGTTTCTTCGCTTGTCTTTTTATAAACAGCACAATGTGTTACATCTGTCAAATCTTTTGGAACTTTAATTTCATTTAAAAATTCAAATCTCGAAATATCAATATCAATAGCATTTACTTCTGTCCCATATAATGGAACTTGATCTGCGATAGTTTTTATTTTACCTATTTTTATAATCATTTCAGAATTATTACCTTCTACTTTTTCGGTTGGTAGATTTTTTTCAAGTTTATTTGTATTATTACATATTAAAATTCCTGTTATGGCTACTACTAAAACAAATATAGATATAATTGCATATTCTAATTTTACATTTTTCATAATATTTATCACCCTTTTATTAGATTCAATTCGATTTTCTTCTATTAAATATTTATCATCAATATCCCCAATGGCTTTTAATAAATCCTTATTATTCATATAGTCCCCCTTCTTTCAAATAATCTTTAAGTTGCCTTCTAATCCTTAATAAGATTGTTTTAGTATTACTTTCACTTATTTTATTCTTATGAGCAATTTCTTTAATCGAATATAGATACCAATATCTTTCTAAAAAAATTTTTCTCTTATCTTTTGATAATTTTGATACAAAAATATTGAGCATATTGACTAACTCATTATAGTCAAATTCCTTTTCAACATCACTATTTGATGAAATACATTCATTTAGTTCTTCAAGAGCAACCTCTAGTGTATAATCTCTCTTTTTAGCCTTTTTCTTTTCATACTGGTTTATAGACAAATTCCTTACGATTTTTCCTAAATATATTTTTAACATATTTGGCCTTTGTGGAGGAATACTATTCCAAGTTTTCAAATATGTATCGTTAACACATTCTTTAACTTCTTCATTATCTTGTAATATATTAAATGAAATTGAAGCACAGTATTTTCCATACTTTTTATCTGTTTCAGATATAGCATTCTCTTGTCTTGCCCAATATAAATTTATTATTTCTTCATCATCCATTTTTTTCTCCTTCCTATTAATAAAGACCGGAATTATTTTTGATGGTTACATTTTTTCACTCGCTCATATTTATCATACTTTTATTATGTAATCTTAGCGACAATTTACTATTTATCTTTCCTTTTAATTATAAAAAAGAATTAATCCCTACTATTTTGAGATTAATTCTACAAATTCTCTAGCAAATTTATTAATTGTTTTCTTAGAATATACTATTCCAAAGGAATTTATAGGCATTTCTTCTTTTAAGTTTAATCTAATTAAATCAGTATCTTCAATCTCATTTTCAATAAAATAACCTATAAAATCTTTAGATTGTACGATTTTATACATCAATTTAGAATCTGGCATTTGCATTTTAGGTTTTAAAACTATGTTATTTTTTTGTAATACCTCATCTAACATTTGACGTCTTCTTGAACTACCAGGAATGATTAAATTATAATTATGAAGATCAGTTAATGATTTTATATTTTTACCACTTTTTTCAAAAAATTCTTTATTACATGCAAAGCAAGTTTTAAACTCTGAAAAATATTTTATTTCAAAACCATCTTTTTCAGTAAAATTAATTTGTGGTAAATAATCAATTAGTACATCTATTCTATGCTCTAATAAATAGTTATTTAAATTTGATGCACTATCTGTAATAATCTTTATTTCTACTTTTGGATGAGATTCATAAAATTTACAAATAGGCTCTGCTAATATATTATCTGCTATGTTTCTTGTCGTTCCTATAACTATGGTTCCTTCTTCATCGATACTGCTTGAATTTAAATCTAAACTATCAAATGATAATGATAATCTTTTAAATAATTGCTCTCCATCAGAAGTCAAAGAAATTCCTTTATTTGTTCTATTAAGTAGCTTTAAATCTAACATTTCTTCTAAATTAGTTATTCTTTTACTAAGATTTGAAGTTGTTATTTGTAACTTTTCAGCAGCAGATGTCATATTTCCTTCTTTTACTATAATATAAAAATCATAATAAATTTGGATATTATCTCTTATATTAATCATTTAACCACCCCTTAAATTGTATATTATAATACAATAAAATCATATTAATGTCAAAAACAATTATCTTGAATTATCAAAATAATTGCTAATATTATAATCCAAATTTTCTACGTTCAGAACTTTCCAATTCACTATATTCTTCTAAACTTATTTGCTCAACACCAGCTAAACCTTTTAATGTAGCCATAAGTTCATTGTATTCTTGTACTTGTTCTGGTGTCATTTTAGCAATAACACTTGGATCCAATTGTAATCTATTTGCTTCATCAATAAATGCTTTCTTTTCATCTCTTGAAGATTCTCCCCATTTTTGAATTATATCTTTAAGAGTTTGAATTAATAATTCTTGTGATGACAATTGAGATTTTTCTTCAACTTTTTTTGCTCTTTTTTCAATATGTGATTTAAGAGAAGTCCATAATGTTTGTACTTCATCACTTTCTTCTTTAGATAAATTAAAACTAGGTACTAATTTTACTAATGAATTAAATCTTTGTACTTTTTCTGCATAATCCGGACTATTTAATAACATAGTTGGATTCACTCTCATCATTTTTTCCATATTACGAAGTAACATCATAAATTCTTCTTTTTCACTCATATCATAATTTAACATATTATTCACATCCTTTTTTACTTACTATCAAATATAGTTCTTTAATAATGTTTTCATCTGAAATTGGATAAACACTATTATCTTTAAACTCAACAAAACATAAATCTTCTCCATTTGTTGGTTCAAGTTTACTAATATATAAATAACATTTTTCTTTTAAGTCTATTTTATCAATTATATAGTATTCATTATTGTCTTCTAACTCTATTATCTTTCCTTTTTCTATCATACTATCTTATTCCTTTTATAGTGTTATGAGCTTTATATATTATTCCACATGCCGCCTCTGCAATAATACTCGCTAAAGCAGAAATAGATACACCTTCAAATTTATTTAACATATAATCTCGACCATAAACTGTTTCAAATAATTTAACTATTATATCATGTTCTGCAGCTGATTTTGTAGAAGCAATTTTACCTGCTAAATACATACTTTCACCTATATCCATAGAATTAAAAGTAATTAAGTATATTACGCTCGCTACTATTGCAGTTGTAACACCCAAAAGAATTAACTTTGGTAAAATACTTTCCTTTTCTTCCTCATTAGGTTCCCTAACATTTTTAATTTGCATTATCTTTGTCTCCCTAAAGTATTAATCTCTTCATCAGTAGCTGTTAAATCACTTACTATTCTCTCACGTTGTCTTAATAGAAATTCTCTTTTTTCTTCTATTGTCATATCTTTATAAGATTTAACCTTTGCAGTTGACACAGTTTGTTCTTCTTTTTGTTCTGAAGCACTTACAACTGGTTGAACAACTGATGATTTTGGCTTTTCTTCAGGTTTATATATTGTTCCTCTTTTTAATAATTCGTTTTCTACTTCTTGTTCATCTGTTGTTAAAAGTTTATAAGCATTATACATATTAAATCCAGGTGCAACTAAATTTACAATAGTTGAAAATAAATTCATTTGTTTTTTCTCACTAGAAAATACATATCCCTTTTTTAATAAGTTCTTTCTTGTTGATAATGTTTTTGTAAAATCTATTGCCACACTAGCCACTGTTGTTGCTAAATAAATATTTAATAACATTATAAATTCCCCCTTAATGTTGCTTACATTATACCAAATTTAGCACAAAAAGTCAAATTTAGGCCTATTTGCTATTACGATTTTTCGTTGTAAATAAAAGAAAAAACACTTCCTAATGAAGTGAATTTCATATTAATTTTAATTAAACATAAATAGTCTTTATTACTTTTCTTTTTTTGTAATTCCAGCTTCTTGCAAACTAGATATTAATTTTTTATTAAACATACCAGTTATTTTGTAAGACTCACCGTTTTTTAATAATAAAGTAATAGCACTTGCGACACCTACTGAAAAAGAATCAATTTCATCTAAATTATGTTCAAATTCAGATGATAATCTTCCTTGTGTAGCTTTAAAAATAACTCTTTGATTAGTTACATATAATTTACCTGGATTTGCTTGCGGTAAAAACATAAACTTTTTTACATTAGATGCTTGTTGTTCTCCTAATAATTGCTCGTTATTTTTTAATTCTATCTTTGCCATTTAATTCTTACCTCTCTTTCATAAAAATTATATCATAAAAATAGATTTATTTCTATTCATAACTAAAAATATAGTGAAAAGTATTTATTCCCCCATAATTCTTATATCACCGTTAGACCAAATTTTATCATCATCTGAAGACCATTTTATATTAGTATCATCATTCTTATCTATATAATCACAGCATGCTTGATATTCAGAAAATTGAAAAAAAGCAATTTCACAAACTTCATTATTATAATCAATCGCTCTATCGATTCGATAATATTTCGCATTTGGTACTGATGAGGATTGCCATAGTTCTTCATCTGGATCTGGTTCTATTTCATCATCTGGTACATTTACTTTAATAATAGTTAAAAGCTCCATATCTTTTCCAAAACTATTTAACCAACATTTAGAACCAAATTCCAAAGCAGCAAGAGGTAAATCAGTTAAATAAACATAACCCCTTCTAGTTTTTGCGTGTCCTTCTTTGGGATAATGAGAATTTTCATCAGTTGTAGCCGATATTTCTTCATCTCCAACTATTGAACGAAAATTATTATATGATGTGCCATGATATAAAATCAAAATAATCAACTCCTTATCAATCAACTAATTTTTATATTTTTCTTTTTTGGCTTTCAAACTGTTCCTTCTCCACATCATAATCAAGTGATGCTTTAAGTAATAATAGCATTTCTCTTAAATTTTCTAATGATTTCATTGTATCACTTCTTAATTTTTCATCATTCACAGTTTTAGCCATAGTTCTGACCAAACCATATTTCATTGTACCTTCTAGCACTTTTGGAGCTATTCTCAAACTATCGATAACTAAACCTTTACAGTCATTTAAACTTCTTTTTATCATAAACTCTACTACCTGTTCTTGTAATAATTCTTTAGCTGTTAATTTATTATCTGCAAATCCACTAATACCATTTAAACAAACAAAAGCCTTAGCCATACTAAACAAAAAATCTGGAGGGTTTATTTCACAAACCAAGCAAGCATTGATTACATCTACAAAATAATGTGTAACATCTTTAGTCTTAACATCTTCACAATATTTTTGGCAGAAATTTTTAAGTGTTTGTTTTTGTTTATCGTCCAATCTTCCAAAATCTATAAGCAAATCGTATAATTTATCATATTCTCCGGAATATGCAGTTAAAAATAGTCTTTTAGTTAATTGTGCATCTTTCTCACTTAAAACACATAATAATCCCATATCTAAAAAACATATATTTCCATTATCATCTATACTGATATTACCACTATGGGGATCACCATGAAAAACTACTTGCTTATCATTAAGTAGTGCATAAAAACTAGATTTTATATAACTATTTAATGCTTCCATTATTTTTGATTTATTATCAGAAGTTAATTCCATCTTATTAATTGTAGGTGTTTTTATATATTCCATTACAATTACATTATCAGTTGAATATTCTTCATATACTTTAGGAACTTTAATTGTTTTAGTTCCATAAACCTTTCCATTAACACTATTGGCAAAATTTTGATATGCCTTAATATTCTCTATTTCATGTCTAAAATCGATTTCTTGATGAATCCAATCTATGTATAAATCTAAAGCATGATTTCCTCCAGAAAAATTACCAAATTTAATAAACCTGCCAAATCTATACATGAGTTTTCTAATTTGCTCTATATCTTCTTCTATTCTTGAAGTTATATCTTCTCTTTTTACTTTTATTACTACTTCTTCACCATTTTTAAGTATAGCTTTATGAACTTGAGATACCGAAGCAGATCCTATCGGTTCATGTTCAATTAATTCAAATATATCATTTAATCTTTCGCCATATTCTCGCTTTAATATATTTTCTATTTTATCATAACTAATACTTTTAGAATCATCACATATACTAGATAACATTCTTCTATCTTCTTCTGTAAACAAATTACCATAATTTTGAGTTGCTAACATTTGAGCTAGTTTTATATAAACTATTCCCATTCTTTCTGAAAATTCTTTTATGACAATACCAGTATTTTTTCCAAGAATAAATTTATTAAATAATAGTTTAATTGCCTCTATGTATAATTTCATAAATTTCACTCCAATCATATATGATATTTAGACATTTCTTTTTGTAATTTTAAAACTCTTTCTCCTTCATGATTAACTTGACTATCTTTACCTTCTAAAAAATTCACATAATCTGATGAAGTATAATTTGTTGTAAAACTATAATCATCCGTTTCATCATAATAAAAACCATTTCTATAAGATAATGCAAAACCATCAAAATAATTTTTTATATTATCTTCAGTAAGATGAATCCAACCTCTTTTTAGTAATTTATCTGCTAAAAACATTCTATTATCATTTAAAGTCATAAATATGCCAGGTTTAGCACTTGATAAAAAAGGTATTCCTATTCGTTCTAAAGAGTTCCATTTTAACATAAAAAATTGTCTATATGTACAATCTACTAAAAAATACTCGTTATTTAAAGTAATAATACATACATCATGATAATCTGTTCCATTATGTAATCTTGCTGTCGGTTCAAAACCCGGATTAATTCTTTTAATTACACAATCAATGCCATACAAAGAACAAATCGATGCTATCTTTTTAGACATATCTACACATTCATTTTCAAATGATAAACCATCAATTGATGTTCTTTTAGTCCAAAAGTTAGTATAAGCATACTCTACTCTAGCCATATAGACTATCCAATCTAATAAATCAGAATAATTATTAGTTTTTGGTTTTTGAGGATTTATTTTTTGATAAGTGAAGTTTGGTTCACTTGGAATTATAAAATGCCCATCTAAATAACTCTCTATATGCTTAACTTCTGTTGTTAAGGAATGATATAACTCGCTTGCATCAAGATAATCTTCTGTGCAATAAAATACAGGTGCAATATTTCTTAAAAATCTATATATTTCGTTCATTGTACTTGATAATAGACTATAATTATTGCGATTTTCTGTAATAATCTTTCCATATTTTCTTAGTTGCTTATAATACTCTTCTTCTTTATCTATTATTTCATCTAATGACATAAAGAACACCCCTTAATGGCTACTTATTATACCACCAACCACTTAAAAAAGCCATATTTCTATGACTTTATTATCTTTTAATTTGCCTATTATTTAATACTTCTAAAGTTATAGTTTCTATATCTGAATCTTGTATTTCTTTTTCAATTTCAATTTGCATATTTTTAGCATTTACAAAATCTACATTTCTTAATTTAGTTCTTTCTAATAATAATTCATCATTTATATGTAAATAAACAACCAAATCACAATCTAGTAAAACAGTTCCAAACATCGGATAATTAGGTTTTATAGATAATCTTGTTCTAACAAGCTCATTCATTTTTTCGCCAATTTCTTTTGTCCATATAGGTTGACAAATATAATCAGATTCTTCTTTACTTAATAACGGAAATATCTCTTCATCCATATCTAAACCGATTTGCATTTCATTTATTAATGTCGTTTTCCCTGTACAAGTTGTTCCTAAAACACATATTCTTTTATCGTTATTATCATTAAAAATTTTTAATAAAGTTTCTATATTTGCTTCCATCGTTATTGCCTCTTTTCTATTAAATATAATTCTATAAATTCCTTTAGAATATAATTTTGCCACTCTCTACACATTTTACAAACATATTCTTTTGGGTTAACCCATAATATAACATGATCTTTTTCAATTGGTTCAGTTATTTTTGTATCAAACTCTGCAATATATACAAAAGCAAGTACTTCTAAATAGCCATGTTCTTCTGTATAAATAAAAGAGCCTACTTCATCAAATTTTCTTATATTCTTTAGTGTGTACCCAGATTCTTCGATTAATTCTCTTTTTAAAGCATCTAGTTCACTTTCGCCTTTTTCTATACCTCCACCTAAATAAAAGTAATCTTTTTTCTTATCCGTTACAATACCTATTTTATTTGAGTTTTCGTCTACTATAATAGCATAAGCTCCAGGTCTTTTTCTATACTCTATATTTTCTTTTTTAGTTTCAATATATTTCATAATTTTATTAGCCTTTCATACAATTTTATAAATTTATTTAAATTGTTAATACCTTTTTAATAATGTAATACATTGTACATTACTGGATCTATATCTTTTAAAATAGGAGGCTTAAAACTGTGAGGTTTCTTTAAAGCTGGTCTTTGCAATAACAATTGATGATTTCGCTCATATTCTCCAGCTTTTTGTCTTAATTCTTCTTGCTGTTGTCTTAATAATCCATGTTTTTTCTGTAACTCAGCTTGTTCAGCATTAGTTGAAATAAACTTTCTTATTAATTCTCTTATTTCTTTAGATGAAATATCTTTTAAATTATGCTCCATTTTATATGAAATTAATTCATCAATAAAATCTTTAACATAATAAAAATCACCAAATTTAACACATGTATCTAAAAAATGAGTAGTTGTGTTTGCACAATAAAATGGTATTTGGGTTCCAATTGAACTCCAAGATGAAGCACTATTTGTGTCAATCTTACAAGAAGATAAGCGAATTACTTTCCCACCTATAATTGAGCCATAATAATCACGTTTATTTTCTTTATCAATAATTATTCTAATATAATAGTCTGTATCAAAATGAGGGCGACATAAACACTCTTGATAAACATATTCCTTTCCTTCTAAAGTTGACACTAAACTTGCGATTATATTTCCAATTCTTTTTGAATCAAAATAGGAATAAGATTCCACTAATTTGTGATATGTATCCATCATATCATTATGTTGCAGTATTTCTTGAATTTTAGACCATATTAATTCTGATTGTTCTTCAGTTTCAATACTTTTTAATTCAGAAATATACTGTATTTTAGTTTGCATTAATTTTTCTAATTCTTCATTAAAATTCATAAATATCCTCCTCATATAAGTTATATTCTCACATATTTATTATCTTTTTAACTATTTCAATTAATTCAGGAAAATACAAATGATGGATAAATTCCTGGTTATTTGAATTATGTAAATCAATTAATTCTTCAATAGAAAAATATTTAATCTCTGATACTTCTTCTAATTGTAACTTAATATCATTAATGTCCACTTCTTTTATAACTAGATAAATATCTGTGAATTTAGGCTTATTTTCACTTGGTTTTACTTCCAAAACCTTAGTAATAATATCATTGCTTATATCTATACCTATTTCTTCTTTTGTTTCCCTAATAATAGCATCTAAACTGCTTTCTCCAGCTTTTATATGGCCTCCAACTGTCAAATCCCATTTATTAGGTGAAGATTCTTTATTCTTCGATCTTCTTTGAACTAATATTTTCTTTAGTTTTGGATTATATATCCATAAAAGTACAATTCTATAATAATCTTTATCTCTTTTAATTTCTTCTCTTGTTTTTACTATTCCTGTATTGTTACCAAATTCATCTAATACATCAATAAATTCTATTTTCGATATATAACTATAAATTGAATCCCAATCTTTTAAAGTAATGAAATTATTATTTTGGATATTATCATTTGCTATTCTTATTGCAATTGTTCCTACTTTTGATACATCTATACAATTACTTATTTTATCATCGATAAATATATCAATTTTTTCTTCTTTGCAAATTTGTGCCTTATCTCTAGCATCTACTATTAATTTATCATATTCTATACCATTTTTATCTAACCACTCTTTGCTCAAAGAATATGGATCATCGTGAAATTCATAATCTCTGGCAGTTACAATATATATTTCATTTCCTGCTTTTCTTAATTTACTTATTGTTTCCTTTGCATTTTCTCGTGGAATTGCTTTCCCTGTAATAGATTCTTGAATATCTTTTAAAAAATATTTTAATTCATCATAAGTAAATCCATATTTTTCTTGATAAACATTTCCATCGTTTTTATCTACTATATTAGCTATATCTTTTTTCTGATTTTTACCTAATGTGGTAGCATATTCTAATGCTGCATTTTCTAACTCTTCACTTATATCAGTTAGTGTATCATCAATATCTATACCTATTCGCATTTATCAGCACTCTCCTATAACTCTTTTAATTACAAATTTTCTATTATCTCTGGAAACAAGTCATAGAGGTTATATCCTAATAAATTATCAAAATATTCTTTTAATTTGTAAGTTTCCTTAACATGATATTGTGTATTAGAATGTGCCCCTTTTCGTATTATAAGATCTATTAATCTTTTATCTATTGTATATACTTTTCCGTTAGGAGAACACATTAAATCACATAAATTTACTATTTTTTCTTCCAATGTATAATTGTGATTCTTTATAAAATCTATTATAAATGGTACATCATTAAAATTAGGGATGCCTCCAGCTGTACAATTAATATCATTATTTAAAAACGAATGAGTTATGCAAACATTATAATATTCCTCATCATATCCAAGTTCTTTTAAATAATTATATCCACTTATTTCATGTTTATGAGCCTTATTAGCATATTTTCCTATATCATGTATATATCCAAGTGCTATTGCTTTATCGACATTTACATTATATCCTTTTTCATTTAAAGCCTTTGCTATTTTTCCAGCTGCATTTCCTACACATATTGAATGGTCTATTCCTTTTTCTTCTTCAGCATCTAGTCCAGCTTTTTCTAATAACTCTTTTGCTTTTTCGCTCATTAATTTCACTATTCTTCACCTAACTTATTAAATAAATCTGTGTATATCATATTGGCATTTAAGTAATTTACCATTGTTATTTTGTGTCTATTTTCTGTAATTTCATAAGAACTATCTTCTTTTATATTAGGGCAGCTTATTTCTCTTACTTCAAACCACTTTTTATTTATTAAATATGCTATTACACTAATATCCCAAATAACTCTTCTTTCTTTAATTCCATGATAACCATCATTATAAAATCTTTGACATAAATAATTACATAATTCATTTTTATCTTTTAAAAAGTGTTCTAGTTCATATATAGATGTTATCAAATTAGAAGCAACATTCTTACATGGTATTATAGTTAATTTTACTTTTGATTCCAATACCATTCTTACAGCACTAATGTCTTGCTTAAAGTTAAACTCTAAATTATTTTCTTGTAATAAACTATTTCCACCTAACCAAATAACTTCAATTCTATTTATTATTTTTGGTTCTTTCTTTATCGCTAATGCCAAATTAGTGATTGCACCTATTGACATAATATAAGTTTTTTCATTTTTAAGTGCTATCTCAATTATTTTTTTAACAGCATCGGTAGTCTCTTCATATCCATTACATACATAATCTTCTGAACCTTTAAACACTTTATCTGTCGTGTCAAAATTTAACCAATTACATATTTTCAATATTTCATTGTAACTCTTTTCTATACCATTAATAACAGTTTCATTTCTTTCTTTATGAGAATAAGGAGCGACAGTAATAGTTTCAATATTAAATATATCTTGACTTTTAATCATATAAGCAAGTGCAAACTGATCATCACATTCATTGAATGTATCAGTATCTAAAATCACATTTAACTTTTCTTTATGAAAATTATTTATAAAATTATATATTTCTTTCCAGTTATGAACTCTTGTAATGTTTGCACTTTTATTATATGGAGTATTCATTAAAAGTGTTGTAATATTATAATACAAACAATCATTACAAATAGTTACTGAATCATCAATCATAATATCTATTTTATTAGCTATACACACTTTTGATTTGCAATGTTTATCAATTTTAGGAGCATCAGTTAATATCAATTTATCGTAATGAATATCATTGTCTAACAACCATTTTTCTGTCATTTCATAAGGATTTGTGTATTCTCCATTATCTCTTCCGGTTATAATACAAATATAATGTCCTTCTTCTTTTAATTTATTAATATACTCTTTTGCTCCATCTATAACTTTTAAATTTTTAGCAATTCTCTCAATGTTATTATAATAAAAATCATTAAATTCTTCTTTTGACCAATCAAACATACCTTTTGTAATATAAACATCTTTATTTATTATTCCATTATTTCTCAAAGTCTTGTCATGTTCTAAAAACTCTTTTAATAGTTCTTCATCAAAATTTGAAATTACATTATCAATATCTATTCCTATTCTCATAATCACTCACCCATTTATAATTCATTAAAATCTATATATCTTCCATAATCACAATGATTATAAAAATCTTGTATTGAAATATGATAGTCTGGTTTAGTATATTCATGCAAAATCAAACTTTTATCATCACAGTTACCATTTAACATATACTTAATAAATTTCCCTTTAACATCTAATAATAATTCATTTAAAGTTTTATACTCACAGATTCCTTTTAACTTACTCCAAGAGTGTTCAAACCAATAATATTTATTATTCTTTTCAAAAACAAGAAATGAGTGCATAATATATTTACTTTTATTAAGATAAACCATGAAATAAGTATAAAACTTAAAATTTGTTAAATTAAAATAATGTCTTTCCAATTCTACTTGATCCAAACAGATACCAATTTTATTTTCGATAACTTCTTCTGGAGATTGAAGAATATAATTATTTTCAATTATATTACTAATATCAAAATGTTTTTCTTTGTTTTTATCTAACCATCCACTATTTATATCTTCCATTAATTCCATTATTTTAAATTCATCTAAACACTTATTGTTCATACTTAACTTCCGTTCTAATATTTAATTTATATATATTTATTATTGCCTACTTTTTCCGATATTAGATTCTTCCACTTTTCTAGCTCTAGCCAATTTACCCATATAATAAGTCGGTACTTCACTAAGTTCAATATTACTTCCCACAATTAAACCAAAGTTCATATCTATAAAATTTCTCATTATATGAGTACTTTGTACTTTCCCAAACATTTTTAAAATTCTTGAAATACTATCCATATCAAGAGGCTCATCTGATGTTAAAAATAATTCTATACTCTTTTCAAATAATAAATTAAATTTTTCTTCTTCAGAATCTTTACGATAAGGGATATTATTAGAAAATCCAATAC
>CANDSI010000011.1 GCA_947388575.1 uncultured Mycoplasma sp. | reverse complement strand
TATACTGGAAGCCTGGCTTATAAGATACCATCATTTTTTTCACTATTTCCCACCTCTGATATTATTATTAACAATTATCGAGGAATTTATGCATTAATTTGGCTTTTAATGTTGTTTTTCTGGTACTCGCATAATCATTATGAACTGCCATCATAAATGAATTTGCTTCTCCTATTATAATAAGGCTTTTTTTGGCACGAGATACTCCTGTATATATTAATTTATTATAGAGCATTTTATAATAACTTCTAGAAATTGGTAGTATAACATGAGAAAATTCGCTTCCTTGGCTTTTATGAATTGTTATTGCATATGCATGCTTTACCTGATACATATCTTCTTTGGTATATTCTACCTTATTTCCTTCAAAATCAATAATTAAAGTGTCTTTTTTACCAACTTTCTTTATTTCTCTTATAAACCCTATATCACCATTAAATACATTGCAATCAGGGTTATTTTGAAGTTGCAAAACTTTATCATTTTCACGATATGTTACATCTCCTATTTTTATTTCTTCTTTTTTAGAGTTAGAGGGATTAAATAATTCTTGTAACACTAAATTTAAATTATCAATTCCATTTTCCCCTTTATACATAGGTGCTAATATTTGGATATCATTTTCATTAAGCCCTTTTTCTTTACTCATTAAACATATTTTTCTTATCATTTCTTTAATATGAATAGATTCTGTGTTTAAAAAATTGTAATCATCTTTTCTAATTGTAAATTCTTCTGATAAATCTTTATTCTTTATTTCTAAAGCAAGATAAGGTATATAAGAATTATCACTTTGACGATATATTTTTTCTAATGGACAGAAAGTAAATAAATCACTCTCAATTAAATCATTTAATATTAATCCTGGACCAACTGATGGAAGTTGAAATACATCACCAACCATAATTAACATAACATTGCTTTTTATGCCTTTTAATAGCGCATTAAATAAATTTACATCAATCATACTCATCTCATCAACTATTATTAGATTTTCACTAGATTTATGAAATTCATTAACTCCAAAATTATTAGTATCTTTGTTCCATTTTAAATATCTATGAATAGTCATTGCTGGTAATCCTGTAGACATTGACATTTTTTTACTTGCTCTTCCTGTTGGAGCTAAAAGTGCTATATTACTAATTACTTCCATTGGACTGAAATTATGCATCTTTACATATAACTTGACTATGGCATTAATAATAGTTGTTTTTCCTGTTCCAGGACCTCCTGATATGATTGTTACTTTATTTTCTAAGGCTTTTCTAATAGCATTTTTTTGATCTTCATTGTACTCTACACCTGCTTCTTTTTCTAAAATCTCTATTTCTGTATCAAAATCATATACTGGTGTGGAATTACTACTATTTAGATTATATAAATTATCTACAATATCTTTTTCGGCTTCATAATAATCAGTTAAATAATATAAATTTTTTTCTATCACAATTTTATTTTCTTCTTCGAGAGTGTTTATCGACTCTTCAAAGGCTATATCATCTAAAATAAGCTCAAATTCCTTTTTTAAGGCATCTTTTATTTCCTCTTCATAGTAAAATGTGTCACCATTGTTAAAACTTAATCTTTTCATAGATTCCACTATACATGCTTTGATTCTAACTTCATCATAAGCATCATGCTTATTTTGATATATAGCATCTATTTTATTGAAATCTAATATTTCTGTTAATATGTAGAGATTAGATTCAATTATGTATTTAGTTGATGCTTGATATTTTTTGTATATTTTTGTTGCTTCACCTATAGAAAATCCTAGTTCTTTTAATTTTACTAATGAATCATCAGCATCTGAATATTCTAAAAGTGAATTTTTGATACTCTCTATCTTGGCTTCATTTAAACCAGAAATATTTTTTAAGACACTACTGTCTTCTTTGATCTTTTTAATAGCATCTAATCCTAAATATTCTACTATTTTTTTAGCACTTTTCTCACCACAGCCTCTAACTAACGAACTCGATAAAAACTCAATAAGTGCATCTTCTGTGGTTAATTCTTCTTTTTTATACGAATCTACCTTATATTGAAAGCCATATCTTTCGTGTTTAGCGGTATTTCCATATAAATAAAAAGTTTCTTCTGTATTAATTTCTAAAAATACACCAGTAATCGTAATTGTTTTATTAATATACTCATCCATTTTTTTATCATTTGATTCTTTAACACGAAAAACAGCTACTACATAGCCGTTATCTTTATTTTGATAAATTATATTACGTACTTTTCCTTTGATGTAATTCATTTTTACTCCTTTATCTTTTTGGACCTTCTTCTTTACTTTTACGATACGCCTCTAGATCTATGATTTTTTGGCTGCTACTTGGAGTAAACTCGTCTGATTCTTCAAACAGCAAACTTGTTTGATAAGAGCTTTGCCCAAATAGCTCTTCTGTTATTTGTGTTTCTTCCTGCGCTATTGATTCTTCGCCTCTTCTGGAAGCCTCTGGCGATACATATATATATCTAAAGTTCATAAAATTGGGGTCATAAATCGCATCTTCATTATCGATATATGATAAGTCTACCATCCCGTCTTCATTAAACTGAATTTCACCAAAATTGCCATTTGAGGTTATAAAATGGGTTTTTTCTTTGTTTAAATAAAATCTTGTATCATTACATACAATATATACACGACCATATTCATCATTTTTATATATTGCTCTCATAAAATTCATTTTGATAATATTAGCACGCGAAATTATTTCTTCTATTACAGAAAAGAATTCTCTTTTTAAACTAAATGAACTCTCTTTTTTCTTAGATTTCTTAAAAGCTTCAATAATTGCTGCCCCTCTTATCCCTTCACCAATTATTGGAACCGCACTAGGTAAATTAATAATTTTGCTTCTGGTGCCATCATTTTCCTTAATTATGTTTTTTACTATTTTAGTTTCTCCATCTTCTAACTTTGTTATTTCTGTTTGTAATGTAGCTACTACTATTTCTCCTGGTTTTAATCTTTTGCTAACGCTAATTAAAGTACTAATATCGGCAGACGTTACTACTTCTTTATCCATATGCTTTCACCTTTCTTTATTATATAATTATTTTATTATTACTGCAAGATATTATAGTACCATATAAATTATTATTTAACTCGTTATCTATTTTCACTAAATAAGTGCTGTTTAACTTATAATCACCTTTAATATATACCTTTAAATAATTTGATGTATGACCTATTATATATTCCCCAACTTGTTCTTCGGTTATTATTTCTAAAGTTTCTCCAATAAATCTTTTATTATACTCTTGTTCTAATTCATTACTTAAATTTAATAATTTTTTTGCTCTGTCTTTTTTTATATTTGAATTAATTTGTGGCATGGCAGCTGATGCTGTTCCTGCTCTCACTGAATATGGAAAAACATGAATTTTACTAAATTTAATCTTTTTGCAAAAATCTAGATATTCTAAAAAGTCATCTTCGGTTTCGTAAGGGTGACCTACTATACAATCGGTTGTAATTGATATATCAGGACGAATTTTTCTTATTTCGATTATTTTATTGTAAAAATAATCTTTATTATACTTTCGATTCATTCTTTTTAATACATTTTCGCTTCCACTTTGAAGAGGAATGTGTAAATGATTACATATTTTAGGTGTATCTTTTAAAGTATTTAAAAATTTTTCATCTAATTCTGTTATTTCAATACTTGATATTCTTATTCTTTCTAAATCTGGTATTTTAGCTAATTCTTTTAATAAGTCACTTAAATCTTTTCCACTATCATTGTATGAACCAGTATGAATTCCAGTTAAAACTATTTCTTTATGACCATTCTTTACTAGTTCTATCGCTTCTTCAATTGTTCTTTCGTAATTTTTAGAACGAATACTTCCTCTTGTATATGGAATTATACAATAAGAACAAAAATTGTTACACCCATCTTGAATTTTTATAAAAGCCCTTGTATGAGTTGTAAATTTGCTTACTTTCATATTTTCAAAGTCTAATTCACGATCTTTAGTTATATATTGATATTTCTCTTTTGTAGTTAGATAATTTTTTATTAATGATACTATTTTACTTTTTTCGCGATTTCCTATTAATATATCTATATTTAAATCTTTGTATTTACTATTATCATTTTGGACTGAACAGCCACATACTATTAAAATACAATTTGGATTTTCTCTTTTTACTCGTCTAACTATTTTTAAAGATTTACTGTCAGCCATATTAGTAACACTGCACGTATTAATAATTATTATATCTGGCTTTTCTTCATTATAAAAATAGCCAGAATTTAATAGTTCTTCTAGCATATATTCACTTTCATAAGTATTTACTTTACATCCTAAAGTAATTATTTTAAATGTCATATAAGCCCCCTATATATTTAATTTAATAAATGTTGTAATTCTTTTAAAGCTGCTAAAAACGCTTCTTCTTTTTCGTATGATATTACTGATACTTTTATTTCAGGTTTTAAGCTGATCTCTTTATTTACTAAATTGTTTAAGTCTACCTTTTTTACTGTTAAATCTTCGGCAATACTTTCTTCTTCACTATAATTTATTGCCCATTCATTAGTTCTTTCTAATAATTCGTCATAACTTATTATAGCTTTTTCTTCTTGCTCTTCTTCATATCTGTTTAAATTAATATTGTTTGGTTCAGCTTGTTCTAAAGCTGCGGCTATTTCTAGCAAGTCATTCGCTTCTTTTAATATTTCTTGATCGCTATTTTTATTTTGCTCTATTTTTTTTGCTTCAACGTTATTGATAGAAATAGATGTATTCTTATTTTCAGATATATTAACATTTCTTTCTTCTGTTTCTTCATTATATTTGTTTTCTAAAATGAAATGAATTAATGTTACTATTAAAAGCATTAGTGCTACTACCGCAAAGAAAAAAACTATATCAACTAATGATAATGTCTTTATAAAACTTAATATGTCATTAATTATTTGCATAATATCACCACTTAGGTTTATTTTATCAAAAAAAAAGCCTGTTGAAAAGGCTTAATCTTATATTTACAAACATTTAACACATTCTTTACAACTGTTCATTTATTATATATGGATCTTCTATTGTTCCACTTCCTTTAACAATTGTTTTTTTTATAATATTTATAACTGGTCTAACATCTTTATATGATGTAGCTGATGTCGAATCGCTTATTTTACCATCTTTTGTTACACTAAATGGATAAAAGCTATTATCTTTTGTTTTAGCTAAATTAGATAACCACCAAGTATCTTCAATATCCTCATTATATAAATAATATTCTTTATTGTTGTCTTTGAAATTTCCTCCTGCAAAAGCCGCTTCATCTGTTGTCATAAGTCCAATTCGCGAACGATAGGTTTCTCCTAAGCAATTAAAACTAGGAATATTATTTGTTACTAAACGTGTATATGCATTATAAGTTTTACTACTATTATTGGTAAATCCTTCTGTTTCTTTACAAAATTTGGTATTGGCAATATAGGCTTCATTATTTTTTAACGTTGCTTCATAATAATTTTTTAATTTGGTAGTTATATCTATTTTGTCATATTTTTCAGAATCTTCTACTTTACTACTAAAACTACTTAATTCATTTAAAGGCTCATTTAATATAAGTCTTACACTACCGTCACCATTAATTCTGATAATTCGCCACAATTCATTTGCGAATTTTACATAATTGTTATTAACATTCCCTCTAAAATAATAAGTTAAACCATAATCATCAACATCTTCTATAAGCCCCTCATTACTTGTCGCTATTTCAACTGATGGTTTGGTAATACTTTCTTTCTTAACTTCATTATTTTTCAAGATTGTGGCAAAAAAGTATTCTTCATTTTCACTCATTTTATGAACCGATAAAATAAATGATGTATCTTTGTTATTTTCGATTTTTAATTTAAAATTCTCTGTTGTCTTAGATTTGATCAATACATTATCTACTAATAAAAAATTATCTTTTTCTAGACCTGCATTGCTAATATTTATACTGGCTTCTTCTGAGGATATACTATATTTTAAGTTCTCATCAAAATTTGTTAGACTCTTCATTGATATTTCATAATAAAAATCTTTTTCGCTGTTATTAGTAACTGAGAATTCATATATGCCATTATTATTTATTAACTTGCCATTTATGTAATTAACAGATAACTCGCCGTTAGCTTCTACTAAAGTTTCTATTTCAGGTTTTTTATTTTTATAATTTAAGTAAGATATCTCAACCATACCACATAACACTATTAGAATTCCCAATATGGTTAAGCCTTTTTTGTATTTATTACTCATATTTTTACTTTCCCCTCTATTTTAAGTATATAAGAAAGTTAAAAATATGTCAATTTAAAACTGGATAAAATGTGAAAAAAATATCACTTTTATGATATTTTAAACATATTTTTGAAATTTCTTAATTTCTTCTTCATTATCAAGATTTTCCTTAGATAATTCTTTAAATAATTTTTTAGTAGACATACTTAGTTTAGTTGGAGTAATTACATTATAAACAACATACATATTTCCTTTACCAATTGAGCCAACTCTTTTAATGCCTTTACCTTTTAATTTTACTTTCTCGCCAGATTGAGTACCTGCTTTAACTTCAAGAATGACATTTCCTGTAAGAGTCGGGATTTCTTTTTTACATCCAAGTGTTGCTTCAACAATATTAAGAGGAACACTTAAATATATGTCTTCGTCATCTCTTTCAAATATAGAATGCTCTTTAACTTTAAACTCTAAATATATATCGCCATTAGGTCCACCATTGGTTCCAGCTGAACCTTTACCAGATATTCTTAGCTGATAGCCTGTATCTACACCTTCAGGTATTGTAACTTCGATTTCTTTTCTTTTCTTGACATTTCCTCTGCCATTACATTCATTACATGTCTCTTCATAAGTTTTGCCAGACCCACCACATACATGGCATGTAATCTCCGTTTGAATTCTACCAAATAAAGAGTTTTGCTCTGTAATTACTCGGCCTCTACCACCACATGTACTACAAGTCTTTTCTTTAAAACCTCCAACTCCATTACATTTGTCACAGGTTTCATTTAAGTCTAAGGTTATTGTTTTTTTACAACCAAAAACTGCTTCTTCAAACGTTAAATTAATATTAACTAAACTATCTTCACCTTTATGTGGTCTTTTAGAATTAGTTCTAGTATTACCTCCAAATCCTGAAAAGCCTCCAAAGCCACTAAAGCCCCCACCAAAAATATCGTGTAAGATGTCTCCTAAATCAATATCTTCAGCGTTAAAACCAGAGTAATTAGCTCCACCATTATTTGTAAATGCTTGATGACCAAATTGGTCATATTGACGTCTTTTATTAGCATCCGATAATATTGCATAAGCTTCACCAACTTCTTTAAATTTTGCTTCATCTCCCGTTTGCTTATTATCGGGATGATATGTTTTTGCAAGTTTACGGAAAGCTCGTTTTATTTCTTCGTCAGTCGCTGTTTTGGAAACTCCTAAAACCTCATAATAATCTTTCTTATCCATTAATCTTCACCTACTCCTGTTAATTCTTTTAATTTATCTAATAATTCGTCATAGTAATCAAATAATTCATCATATGTTGATTCCTTTTTTAAATCAATTCCATATTTTAATAAATGTTCATATGGATATGTATCAGAACCACTTTTTAAAAATTCATGATAATTATTTAATGTTTCTTTATCTCCTTTTAAGATTTTACGAGAAAAATATACTGCTCCACATATTGATGTTGCATACTTATATAGATAATATGGTCTAAAGTAATGTGAACGTGGTATCCACATAAATTTATGATACTCATCTTCTTCGATTATATCTCCATAGTATTTTTTGATTAAAGCTTTCATATCTTCACATAAATCTTCACTATTTATTGATTCATTATTATCTAATTTCTCATAAGCATAATCTTCCAATTCATTTTCCATAACTGCCCCAAAAAAGTTTGAATTAATTGTTCTTAACATTTCTGTAATGGCAGATATTTTTTCTTCTTTAGAAAAGCCATTATTTATTATATAATTTGCTAAGTATATTTCGTTAGATAATGATGCTACTTCTGCTATAATGGGGTCATCATAAGCATATTGGATGGGAGTACATGAGAACCTTAAATAATTATTTACAGCATGCCCCATTTCATGAGCAAGGGTGCTAATATTATCTAGTATACCATTGTAACTCATTAAGATGTTTGAGGTTTGACCATAAATACTTAAACTATATCCTCCACTTTGTTTGCCTTGATATGGCATGAAATCTACCCAACGCTCGTTATAACCTTTTTGGATTAAATTACTATATTCTTCGCCTAAAACTTTAGTTGCCTCATAAACAAAATTTTTAGCGTCTTCAACTGTATATACTTTATCATTCGAAACAATTGGTGCGCTTAAATCATAAGTTTCTAATTTGTTTTCTCCTAATAATTTTTTAAATACTTGGTAATATTTATGTAAATGCTTTATATTTTTAGAAGCAGATTTTTGAAGTACTTCTTGCACCTCAACTGGAATTTTATCATTTTTAAAGAACATGTCTTTAGCTGATTTATATCCCCTTATCTTTGCTATACTACATTTTCTACCCATGAAGGATATTAAATTACTGCCTAATACCTTTGCATATTTAATTCTTTCTTTATTTATATTTTCATAAGCACTTTTTCTCACTTGACGATTTTTACTACTTATATATTTTCGATAATTCCCTGTATTTAGTTTTACATCATTACCTTCTTCATCTTTAATTATTCCATAGTCTATACAAGAATTTAACATAGTAGAGAATAGTGTTTCATAATTATGCATATCTTTTGTTAAAACAGTTATCATTTCTTCAGTTGCTTCATCTTTTACATATTTCTTTTCTTCTGCTAATTCTTCTAAAAAGTGTTCGTATTCTTTTAATCTAGAATCATTACTAATTAAGCTTTTTACATCAAACTTATCACTATGAATAACTTCAGGTGTTATAAAAGAAGTATTTTCTCCAAATTCTGAGAATAAAGCTGATGCTTCTTGGAACATTTTATCATATTTTTCATTACCTAAATCTTCATCTTGCTTTAACATAGCATAAGCATATAAATTTTCATATCTATTATTTAACTTGTAATATTCATTTAAAAGATCATATAAATTTGTGCCTTCTAATATCTTACCTTTATACTTATTTAAACTCTTAGTTTGTTTTTTGGCTTCTTCTAATTCTTCATACCATAAATCATCTGTTTTAAACCACTTTGTTAAATCCCAACGATATTCTTCTGGTACTTCATTTCGGTTTTTATAATTGTATCCCATTACTTTTTCTCACTCTCTAAAGAAAGTTCTAGTTTCCTAGAACTTATTTTCTTATTTTTCTTCGTAATTTGCTTCTGCTACATCGTCATCTTTTTTGCTGTCTTTATTATTTTCTTCTGTATTATCTGATGCATCATTTGCTTGGTTCGCTTTAGCTGCTTCTTCATATACTTTTGTAGCTAAACGCATAGCAACTTCATTTAAGCTTTCAGTTTTTTTCTTGATATCGTCTGTATCTGTTCCTTCTAAAGCTTTTTTCAACTCTTCAATTTTTTCTTCAGCTTCTTTTTTGTCTTTTTCATCAACTTTATCGCCTAAATCTTTAAGAGCTTTTTCAGTTGAGAATACCATTGTATCTGCTTCATTACGTACTTCGGCTTCAGCTTTTCTTTTTTCATCAGCTTCTTTATTGGCTTCAGCTTCTTTAACCATCTTATCAATTTCATCATCACTAAGATTTGTTGAAGATGTTATAGTAATTGATTGTTCTTTATTTGTTCCTAAATCTTTAGCGGTAACATTAACAATACCATTAGCATCAATATCAAATTTAACTTCAATTTGTGGTACGCCACGTGGTGCTGGTGGAATATTTGTTAATTGGAAGTTTCCTAATGTCTTATTGTCATAAGCCATTGGTCTTTCACCTTGTAAAACATGAATATCAACAGCTGGTTGATTATCAGCAGCAGTTGAGAATACTTGACTCTTACTTGTTGGAATAGTTGTATTTCTTGGTATCAATACTGTCATAACATTTCCTAAAGTCTCTAAACCTAGTGATAACGGAGTAACATCTAATAAAACAATGTCTTCTACTTCACCAGTTAGAACTCCACCTTGAACAGCTGCACCCATAGCAACAACTTCATCTGGGTTAACGCTCTTATTAGGTTCTTGTCCTAATTCCTTTTTAACTAATTCTTGAATATATGGTATACGAGTTGAACCTCCTACTAATATTACTTTATTAATATCTTTAGCTGTTAATTTAGCATCTTTTAAAGCTTTACGTACAGAATCCATTGTAGAATCAAATAAGTCTCTATTTAAATCTTCAAACTTAGCTTTTGTAAGAGTTGTTTCAAAGTGTACTGGTCCATCATCATTTTGAGCGATGAATGGTAAACTGATTGATGCAGTAGTCATACCTGATAAATCTTTTTTAGCTTTTTCAGCTGCATCCTTAATTCTTTGCATTGCCATTTTGTCTTTTGATAAATCTATACCATTTTCTTTTTTAAATTCATCAACTAAATAGTCCATAACACGTTTATCAAAATCGTCTCCACCTAAACGATTGTTTCCAGTAGTAGCTTTAACTTCAAATACTCCATCACCAAGTTCTAGAATTGAAACGTCAAATGTTCCTCCTCCTAAATCATATACTAATATTGTTTGAAGGGTATCTTGTTTATCTAAACCATATGCTAAAGCAGCTGCTGTTGGTTCATTGATAATTCTTTCTACTTCTAAACCAGCGATTTTACCAGCATTCTTAGTAGCTTGACGCTCAGCATCGTTGAAATATGCAGGAACTGTTATAACTGCTTTAGTTACTTTTTCTCCTAAATAAGCTTCTGCATCCTTTTTTAATTTGCTTAATATTTTAGCAGAAATTTCTTCTGGTGTGTATTTTTTACCATTAGCTTCAACTTTTTCTGCTGTACCCATTTTTCTTTTAATAGAAGAAATTGTATTCTTAGCATTTGTAACAGCTTGGTTACGTGCTATTTGCCCTACCATTTCCTCTTCGCCTTTAAAAGCTACTACTGATGGAGTAGTACGTGCTCCTTCTGGGTTTGTAATAACTTTTGGTTCGCCACCTTCTAATACTGCAACACAACTATTTGTTGTTCCTAAATCTATACCGATTATTTTTGCCATTTTATTCACTCTCCTTTTCGCTTACTTTAACCATGGCTGGTCTTATTAATCTATCATTATACATATATCCTTTTTGTAATACTTCAAGGACTGTATTTTCTTTTAATTCATTATTTACTTCAGTAACAACAGCATTCATTATATTAGGGTCAAATTCCTTATTTAAGCAATCTAACTCTGTTATACCTTTGGAATTTAAAATTGATATTAAATTTTCATATATCATATTAAATCCTTCTAAGAATTTTTCGCTGCCTTCAGTCTTTATTTTTAGTGCTCTATCAAAATTATCTAATATTGGTAATAATTTCTCTACTAAATCATAACCATCATATTTATAAAGACTTTGCATATCTAAATCATAACGACGACGCATATTTTGCATCTCGGCTGTTATTCTTAAAACTTTTTCTTTTAATTCTAAATTGGCACTTCTTAATTCTTCTTTTTCTTTGTCAAAAAACTTTTTCTTTTTTTCTTTCTTTTTCTCCTCTTTAGGCGGAGCTTCTTCCATTGCTAAGTCTTCACTATTTTGGGTATTTTCTTTAATATCAATAGTTTCTTCACCCACTTTTATTTCTTCTTCATTTTGCATTACTTGCTCTTCCATTTATTCACCTTTTTCCTCTAGCCATTTATTTAATATATTTAATACTCCTACAACACGGTCATATTCCATGCGCTTTGGACCTATTATGGCAATAGTTCCTTCTTCGCCACCTAAATTATAATTAGTTTTAATTACTGTAACATTGTCGTCAAACTCATTCTCGCTTCCAATATAAATGTTAATGTTTTTATCTTCATCATCTTTGACTATTCTTCGAATAGAATTTTCATCTTCTAATTTAGATATTAAGCGTTTTATTTCATCAGAATCATTATATTCTGGTTGAGCGAGCATTTTAGATTTACCTACAACATGAACATTTTCTTGGCTTTTGACAAAATCATTAAAAGCTTCATAAAATATACCATATATAGCTTCATATTGTTCCATTTCTCTAGAAATTATTGGCTTTATTTCATATTCGAGTCTTTCAGATATATCTGGTATTGGTGTCCCTATTAACATCTTATTGATTATCTCACTTGTTTTCATTAGCTCTTTTAAATTGATATCTTTGGCAATGGTAAATTGTTTATTTTTTACAATTCCTTTATCAGTACAAACTAATGCGACTATCTTATTATCTTCAAGCGGTATAATAGAAATTTGTTTTAAAGCATTATTAAAGCTTTCTTTTCCTAGGGATATACTTGTATAGTTTGTTATATCACTAATAATCTCTAAACAAGCGGCAATAGCTTCACTAACTAGTAAGTTTTGATTAGAGAATATTGTTTGTAATTTTAACATATCTTCACCAGTTAATTCTTTAGGCTTCATTAGATTTTCTACATAATATTTATATCCTCTTTCACTTGGAATACGTCCACTTGAAATATGGTTTTTTTCAATAAATCCAAGACTTTCTAAAATAGCCATCTCATTTCTGATGGTGGCACTAGAACATTTAAATTTATCACATAAATGTTTAGAACCAATAGGCTTAGCTTCTTTTATATAGCCTTCAACTATTTCTTTTAAAAGTGCTTTTTGTCTTTCATCCATGTTATCACCTTTGTTAGCACTCTTTTTCTTTTAGTGCTAATCTCATTATAATATTATGCTTAGCACTTGTCAATATATAACTGCTAATTTGTCAAAACTTTTATTTTTTTTAATTTAAAAACTTTACCTCTTAGATAAAGCTTAAATTTTTATTTATTTTTCAAATAGTTGATTGGCCCGTTTAAAGTCCATTATTTCTAAAAAATTATCTATATATATTTCTTTTTTATTTTCATAATTTAGATAATAGGCATGTTCCCACATATCAATTCCAATTAAAGGAATATATCCAAAACAATAAGGATTCGCTTGATTTTTTAAATTAATTATTTTTAATTTTCCATTATCCAGAACTAAAAATGTGTAACCTGAGCCTTTTAATTTTAAAGCACTTTCTTTAAATCTTTTTTTAAATTCACTAATACTCCCAAATCTTTCATTAATTTTATTTTTTAAAATTATATTTGGTTCTTCTTTAGTAGGACTCATACTGTTAAAATATATATAATGATTTATTACTCCACCTAGATTAAATAATATTTCTTCCCTACTTTCTTTGCTAAATTCATTTAGATGATAGTTTAATTCGACTATATTATATTCATAGTT
>CANDSI010000010.1 GCA_947388575.1 uncultured Mycoplasma sp. | reverse complement strand
ACAGAAGATGTATTAGAAGCAAGAAAAATAATTGATGCTGAAAAGAGTAACATAAAAATAATTTCTAAAATTGAGAGCAAAACAGGAATTGACAATTTAGATGCTATATTAGAATTAAGTGATGGAGTAATGGTAGCACGTGGTGATTTAGGAGAAGAAGTACCAATATCATTATTACCAGTATATCAAAAATTAATTATAAGAAAAGCAAGAGAGCATGGTAAGATTTGTATTGTTGCAACAGAAATGTTAGAAAGTATGAAACATAATTCTAGACCAACTAGAGCAGAAGTTACTGATGTAGCAAACGCAGTACTTGATGGTACAGATGCAGTTATGTTAAGTGGTGAAACAACAACAGGGGACTATCCAATTGAAACTGTAACATTTATGGCAAGTATCGCCGCTGATGCAGAATCTCATTCTAAAAATGATTTTAAATTTTTTGGTAAAATTGGCAGAACAGAGTGTATAGCTAAGGGAGCAGTAGATTTAGCTACATATGTAGATGTCAAAGCTATTGCCTGTGCTAGTGTAAGCGGTTTTACAGCTAAATTTATAAGTAATTTTAGACCAAACTGTCCAATCATGGCAACATGTACTGATAAAGATGTAGCAAGAAGTCTAGCACTTAACTATGGAATTTATACAAGTACAGTACCAGTAGTACACGATACTGATGAAATGATTAAGTTAGCTAAAGAAAGAACTCAAGAATTCTTTAAACTAGGTAATGAAAACAAAATTATCATTACAGGTGGTTTACCAATAACAGGTAAGAGTAGACTAACAAACTTTATAAAAATTGAAGAGATTAATTAAGTGTATAATGACGTTTTCTTTATATAAAAAATAATATTTTAATTTATAAAAAAATTACAAAGTATCTATATTATTAGGAGGAAATTATTAGTGATATATATTACAAGACATGGACAAGCAGATTAGAACATTCAAAAAAAGGTAATGGGAAGATGCAATGATCCTTTAAATAGTACTGGTATAAACCAAGCATCTGAAACTAAAAATAGTTTAATGGAAACAAATATAGATTTAATTATTTGCTCTCCATTACTTAGAGCCAAACAAACTGCGGAAATCATAAATAAAGATAGAAACATTCCAATAGTTTATGATGATAGGATTATCGAAAGAGACTTTGGAGAATTTGAAGGAATGCAAACAAGTAATTTTGATTTTAATGGATATTGGGATTATTATAAAAATGAACAATATCAACTGGCAGAAAATATACAAACATTTTTTGAAAGAATTTATGATTTTTTAAATGATATTGTGAAAAATTATAGTGATAAGAATGTACTAATTGTAGCGCATGGTGGAGTAAGTATACCTGTTGCTTGTTTTTTTAATGAAAATATTCCAACAGGGTCATTAATAGAAGCAGGTTTAGTTCTTGAAAATTGTCAAGTTTTATCTTATTCTGCCAGTTTTCAAAATAAAAATATAAAAAATTAAAAAAATACGAAGTTTTTGAATAAAGAACTTCTTTTTTTATCTAAATAAACATAGATATTAAAAGGAGGAAAACTATGTTTAATAACTTTGGATTTATTGGTAGTAAACTCTTAAAAGAAGCAGAAATAGAAAGATACAACTTACATCATCCCTATGTAGGAAGTGAGCATTTATTACTTGCCATATTAAAAAATAGTGATTTAAAAGAAAAATTAAGCACTTACCATCTAACATATAAAAAATTTAGAGAAGAGCTAATAAGTGTGGTAGGAGTTCCTAAGAAAAATATGGAAATAAATTTATATACACCATTACTTAAAAGGATAATATCATGTGCACTAGAAGATGCGAAAGAAAATAATAGAGGCGAAGTTACTTCAAGCCATTTATTACTTGCTATGTTAGATGAAGGAGAAGGAATAGCTATTCGTATTATGATTGGTTTAGATATAGATATAGATTCTTTATATGATGAATTAAAAGTAAAACCAAATGATATTTTAAATAGTAAATTAGAGATAATGAATGTTGGAGAGGTATTAAATGATAAAGCTAGCAATTTTGATAAAGTAATAGGCAGAGATAAAGAAATAGATAGTCTAATCGAAGTATTATTACGCAAAAAGAAAAGTAATCCTTTACTTATTGGACCAGCTGGTGTAGGTAAAACTGCTATTGTTGAAGAATTAGCGAGAAGAATTAAAGAACATGAAGTACCAAATAGTTTAGAAAACAAAATTATTATTGATTTACCAATGGGCGATTTAGTAAGTGGCACTAAATATCGTGGAGAGTTTGAGGAAAGGCTAACCAAGATTATAAAAGAAGTTATTAAAAATAAAAATATTATTTTATTCATTGATGAAGTTCATTCTATGGTAAATGCTGGTGGAGCTGAAGGCGCTATAAATGCTGGAGATATTTTAAAACCATATTTAGCAAGAGGAGAAATAAGAGTAATTGGAGCTACAACAACCAGGGAATATGAAAAATTTATCGCGAAAGATAAAGCTTTAGAGCGTAGATTTGAAATAATTAAAGTTAATGAACCTAATTTAGAAGAAACCAAAGATATAATAAGTGGTTTAAAAGATAGCTATGAACATCATCATAATTTAAAAATAACTAGTGAAAATATAGAAGATATAGTAACACTTGGTAATAAATATTTATTTGGTCGTTTTAATCCAGATAAAACAATTGATTTACTAGATAGTGTCTGTGCTTATGTCAAAAGAAAAAATATGATTATTAAAACCGATAAAGAAAGCATTAATAAATTAAAAGCACTAAAAAAAGAAAAAGAAGAAAAAGTTAAGAATGGTTTATATGATGAAGCTCTAAATATATGTGAAAAGATAAGTAAATTAGAATCCAAAGAACAAGAGAATAAAACAAGTAACGAAGAAATAACCAAAAATGATATTTTAAAAGTAATAGAAAATAAAAGTAATATTCCGATGTTTTTAAACTATGAAGAAATTTTAACTAAAGTATCGAATATTTTAGAAGAAAAAATATATAGTGAAGAAAAAGCTAAGCAACAAATTATTAATAATTTAAATATTTATTTCAAAAAAGATAAAAACTTAAAATTACTTTTATTAGGTCCAAGTGGAGTAGGAAAAACATCTTCTGTAAAACATCTAAGTGAAACATTAAAAATGAATTTAATTAGACTAGATATGAGTGAGTATAACTTAGAAACATCTGTAAATAAATTAATTGGCGTTTCTCATGGCTATGTTGGCTATGATGATGATTATATATTTAATAAAGTAAAATACAATCCATACTCAGTAATATTAGTTGATGAAATAGAAAAATCGCATCCTAGTGTATTAAACTTATTTTTACAAATTATGGACGAAGGATTTATCACAGATGCTCATGGTGAAAAAATAGACTTTTCCCATACCCTTATTTTTATGACATCAAATGCTATTAAAAACAAAACAGTAGGTTTTGGCAGTTTAGATAAATCCAACTTAAATGAAAATTTCAGTGAAGAATTTTTAGGCCGCTTTGATGATATAATTTATTTTGAAGCATTCACGAAAGAAGAAGTATTAAAATATTTACAAGAAAAGATAAATGATGAAAAAATAGATTATGATAAAATATTAGAAGAAATGAACTATACAAAATATGGTTTTAGAAATATAAATAAAGTAATTGATAAATATACTATAAAAATACAAAATTAAAAAACTGGTTAGAAAATCTAATCAGTTTTTAAAGTGTTCGAGTTTTATTAAACCAGTCTGTTATAAAGCTAGAAGGAATATCGACATTATTATTAATACCAGTACCAAGTTCTATATTAGGTTTGTTTTTACCATGAAAATCAGTCCCACCAGATACTAATTTGTTATGCTTTTGAGCTAGAAAAAGAATTGTATTTCTTTGTTCTTCTGAAAATAAAGGGTAAATACATTCAACACCATCTATATCAGTATTAGTAAAAATATCGCTTATAAAACTTTCATGATTTGAAATATTATAAATAAAAGGATGCGCTAAGAAAGCTAAGCCACCAGCATCATGAATTAACTGAATTATTTGTTCCGCAGATAAATAATATTTAGATTCATCAATATAAAATATACTATCTTTATTACATTGTTGAGTTCTAAAAAAGTCATTTGGAGTAAATCCGCCAATTCTTTTTACTAAATCACCATTTTCAGGGTGTCTAAGAATCTCATAAGCTACAACATAACCTGCAAAATGTTTATTTGGATTATTAAAATCAATATATAATTCATTACTATCATATATAAAGCCATAAGTATTCATAATTTTTTTAAATTGTTCTATATATAAACTTTGAATAGACTTAGAATCAACTGGAGGCATTTTTATATTTCTATAATCAAAACCATATCCTAAAATTTCAATACTAATACCACCAAAAAAAGTTTTAAATTCACAACCTGTAATAACTTTACCAGAAAACAAAGTTAAAAGAGTAGGATTTTTTTCTAATTCAAAATAAGTATCAATTGCATCATGATCAGTTATAGAAATAATTTCTAACTTTTTATCTTCAGCATTTTTTAATATTTCAGCAACAGAATCAGTTCCATCCGAATGATTAGAATGTAAATGTAAATCAATCATATTATTCCTCATTTCTTTCAACTATTATAACATAAAAAAACAATCAAAAAAGTTTCTAAAATTTATATAAATCTCAGAAACTTTTTATAATACTTAATCCTTCATATAAGAAATATCAGCTAATTTTTGAAAATACATTTCTTCAAATTTTTCATTATAAGGAACATTTGAAAAAATTTCTGGCATTTCTTTTTTAAATAATAAAAGAAGTGGTATTAATAATTGTTGAATAGCAGGATGAGCATGATTATTAGCTCTTAAGTTAAAGATATGTTTCCATTCTCTAATATTAGCAGTCATCGTAACTTCAGCAGCAGTACTATGAGGAAGAAGCATTCTTAATTGATCAGCAGTAGCACCTTCTTTAGACATATCAAGATATTCTTTTTCAATTTGTTCCATCGCAGTAGTCCAATGTTCATATAATTTAGAATTAGGATCAATATTACAAGGTCTCATTACTTTTATTTCATTATCAAATTTATCTTTTCCATAATTACAATATCTAGTAGATTCTACTGAAAAAGAAGCAATACGATGTCTAGTTAAATCTTTATAAACTCCAATATCGCAAGTCATACGAATTGTAATTTTTTCGTGTTCTAAAATTGATTCATGTCCACGTGTAATACAATTATTAAGCAAAGTTTTATAGCTTTCATCTGTGATACTGCCCTCAGAACGATAGCAAGTTCTACAAGCTCTTTCTAGTCTTTTCATAATGGCTTTCCCATCAAATTTTTCAACTTCCATTTTTGGTTCTATAATCTTCATAAATATACCTCCTTATTATAGATCAAATTGTCTCTAACTAATTATAACCAAATTTTTAAAATAAAAGCAATAAGAATTGACAAATATCTACTTTTTTTGTAAATTTAAATAGGAGTAATATGACTAATATTATAATATAGCCATATTAAATTAGGAGGAAGTAATATGAAATTTATAGTAATTGAAGGTCCACAAGGCTGTGGTAAAACAACATTAACTAATTTTTTAAGGGACAATATCCCTGCATCAAATCTTTATCGTTTGTCTGGTCAAAAAGACAAAACTGTAACTGGAAAAGAAAAAAGTAAAAAAATGTATTTTGCTTTATTAGACTATTTAAAAGAGATAGAAGATTGTGATATGAATTTAATCTTTGACAGAACATTTTTTACTGAGCAAGTATATGCATTATTAGGATATAAAGATTATAATTTTAATGATGTATACGAAGAATTATTAAAAAGATTAGGGAAACTTAATTATGAAATATATTACATATCTTTATATTTAGAAGACACAAGTATATATGGAACCAGATTAAAAAGAGAGCATCATAATTATCAAGCATTTAGTATCGAAAATAGTGTTAATCAACAAAATATGTATGCTAGTCTTTTACCAGAAATAGAAGCATTACCAAATACTAAAGTCATAAGACTTGCCATGGATGATTTTGATAAAGCTTATGAAAAAATAAGAGAATTATTTGAGATAAATAATAATTAAGTTAGAAAAAAGATAAGAAAATTAATTCTCGTCTTTTTTCATATAATATAGTAAAAGTGTAAAGTAAAAAGGGGATTTCTTGACAATTAATTAAGTCCTCGAGTATACTAGATTTAAGGAAATGCTTGTGTTTCCAAGGAGGAAAAATGAAAAATTTCAAAGATTACAAGAATAATGATAAGAAAGAGAATTTAAAATTAGAATCAATTGTTGTTCATGGTGCAAATGGAGTAGATCCTTATACAGGTTCTTTAAGTTATCCAATTTATCAAACAGCAACATTTAAACATCCTTCTATTGAAGATAGAACAAATTATAATTACGCTAGATGCATAAATCCTACTCGTGAGGAATTAGAAAGAACAATGTGCATATTAGAAGATGGCGAAAGAGGCTTTGCGGTTAATTCCGGAATGGCTGCAGTATCCTTGGTATTTTCTTTATTAAAAAAAGGAGATCATATTATATTATCAGATGATATATATGGTGGAACTGTACGTTATGTTGATGAAGTATTAAATCCAATTGGTATAGAAAGCAACAGAATAGATTTAAGAAATTTAGATTTATTAAAAAGTACAATCAAAGAAAATACAAAAATGATTTTTATTGAAACTCCATCTAATCCTATGATGCGTGTAGCTGATATCAAAGCAATTTGTGATATAGCCCATAATATAGGAGCATTAGTAGTAGTAGATAATACATTCTTAACACCATATTTCCAAAGACCATTAAATTTAGGCGCTGATATTGTCCTTCATAGTGGAACAAAATATCTAGGTGGGCACAATGATGTTTTAGCAGGTGTAGTAGTAGTAAAAGATGAATCTATAGGAGATAAATTAGAAATTCAAATGTACATTAATGGAGCAGGTTTAGGACCAATGGATTCTTGGATATTACTAAGAGGAATTAAAACTTTGGCTTTAAGAATGAAAAAACATGAAGAAAATGCTATTAAAGTAGCTAATTTCTTAAGAAACCACGAACATATAGAAGAAGTTTATTTTGTTGGATTTGAAGATCATTCAGATTATGAAACTACAAAAAAACAATCTACTGGTTTTGGTGGTATGATCTCATTTAGAGTAGATAATATGGAAAATGTTAATAAAATATTAAATAAAATTAAATTAATAACATTCGCCGAAAGTTTAGGTGGAGTTGAAAGTTTAATTACGCATCCAATAAGTAGAACCCATACTGAAGTTAGTGAAGAAGTACGAAATGAATTAGGAATAACTGATACATTATTGAGACTTTCTGTGGGAATTGAAGATGCTGAAGATATAATAAATGATTTAAAACAATCATTAGAATAGAAGTGATTTAAGTGAAAATAAAATTTACAAAAATGCAAGCATATGGTAATGATTATGTATATATTGATGCAATTAATCAAACATTACCAAATGATTTAAATGAATTAGCTAGATTTATTTCAAATAGACATTTTGCTATTGGCAGTGATGGTATGGTATTAATTTGTCCAAGTAAAAAAGCAGACTTTAGAATGCGCATGTTTAATCCTGATGGGACTGAAGCTGAAATGTGTGGTAATGCCATTAGAAGTGTAGGAAAATTTGTTTATGATCATAAATTAACAGATAAAACTAATCTAAAAGTAGAAACGTTAGGAGGAATAAAAAGACTAGAATTAACTATTGATAAAAATAATTTAGTATCAAATATCAAAGCCAATATAGGAAAACCAATATTTGATCCGAAATTAATACCTGTTAATACTAATAAGCAAGAATTCATTATGGAGGATATTGGAATATTAGACAAGACATTTAAAATGAGCAGTTTATCTTGGGGAAATCCTCATACAGTAATATTTGTTGATAATGTAATAAATTTTGAAGTTGAAAAATATGGGCCTGCTATTGAATATAATACAGATGTATTTCCTAAAAAAACCAATGTAACATTTGCAGAAATTGTAAGTAAGAATTATATCAAAATCAGAGAATGGGAACGAGGAACAGGAGAAACTATTGGCTGTGGAACAGGCTGTTCAACCGCTGTAGTAATTGCTCACAAGTTAGGACTAACAGACAATGTTTGTACAGTAGAGCAAATTGGAGGCTTATTAGAAATAGAATATAGTGATGAGTTATACATGAAAGGGCCAAGTAATTTTGTTTTTGAAAGTGAAATCGAAATCACCAATATTGCATAATTTGACTAATTATAATAATTGTAGTAAAATACGTATTTAAAGGGAGAAAGAAAATGAAAATAATAAGATTAAACAGTGAAAATTATGAAAGATATGCAGGTCAGATAGTAGCTCTATGCGATTCAGCTGTAGAAGAAAATGAAAAAAATAACAGATCAGGACAGTTTTTTACATCTACCCTAGAGGAATTATTAGGTTATGTAAATTCTAATGGACGAGATTTAGTAATTATGGCAATTAATGAAAGTGATATTGTTGAAGGAGCTATGTACATAAACACAGAAATTAAACAAGGTACATATAGTGATTTAACAAAGTATTTTCATACATCGGATAGATATAAAGAATATATGGCAAGTCAATTTGATGATAATTCAGAATACCAAGATTACATAGCTTATGAGTATATAAGCAAAATTTTGACTTTCAATGAAATTGCGCAAGAAATAGAGCAAGACACATCATTAAATCCTGATGGTTTAATCTTTAAAGAACTAATAAGTGCAGAAATAGCTAAAGATAATTTCCAAGAAAATAATCCAATTAGGGAGGCAATAAACAGAAAATTCTTTGAGAAATATGCCAAAGCAAACAAAACAGAGGATTATGAAAAAACAGCTTTTTATGGAATAGAGGACATTGATATCAATGTATTAAATAAAATAATTGCGGGAAGAATATCTAAAGAGGAATTAAATTATTTAATATCAAGTTATGAAGTATTTCTAAGCAGTCAAGCACCAATATTTGCCTTAGAGCCTAATATTGATATGAAAAAGTATTATGAAGCGAATATGAGAAATACTATAGAGTTTAATACATATGTTGTATCTCCAGAACAACGTAGCAATGGATTAGCAAAGATTTTGGTATATGAAACATTAAAAAGAATAATACCAAAGATATTTAACAATCCTAATAACGACAAAATGTTTATAAGTACAACAATCCATAATGATAATGAAAATTCTCAAGCAACAGCAAACTTTTTTGGTTTAGAAGATTATATATATATTGAAAGAAAAAAAGGTATAAATCGCAGAGTATACATGAAAAGTATTTCCAGAGAAGAATACTTAGATTATCTTTATGATATAGAATTAGAATTATTAATATCATATAATTATTATTCAGAATTATTTGGTGTAATTTATGAGGATGCTGTAGAAATGATAAATAATCGTATAAATCATTACCAAAATAAAATAAAAAACGAAACAAATTCTAATAAACTAAGATATTATGAAAGTAGAATAGAAGCCCTAAATGAATTATTAAATAAAATGAATAAAAAAATGAAATAAGGAGAAATAAATGAAATTAAATGATTTAATAAAAAATATAAGTTATACACTTTTAAAAGGTAACTTAGATACTGAAATAAACGATATTAAGTATGATAGTCGTAAAGTAGCCAAAAATGATATATACGTTGCTTTAGTAGGATACAATAATGATGGTCATAATTATATTAAGGATGCTATTAAAAATGGTGCCACTACTATAGTAATATCTAAAATAATGGATATAAAAGAAGACATAAATGTTATAAAAGTTGATGATACAAGAGTAGCTTTAGCATACTTATCAAAAGCATATTTTAACAATCCAGACGAAGAATTAACAATGATTGGAGTAACAGGAACAACAGGAAAAACTACTACAACACATATGATAAAAGAAATGTTAAATCATATAGGATTATCATGTGGATTAATAGGAAGCATAGGTATTAAGTATAAAGATATAATTATTCATACTGATAATACTACTCCAGAATCTTATGAAATATACAAAAACTTAAGAGTTATGGCAAATATTGGAATAACTCATGTAACAATGGAATGTTCAAGTCAAGCATTTAAATTAAATCGTCTTGCAGGCATAATATTTGATATTGGAGTATTAACTAATTTAGCAACAGATCATATAGGACCTGGCGAGCACGAAAGCTGGGACGAGTATGTATCATGCAAGAACAAATTATTTTTAAATAGTAAAATAGTGGTATCAAATAATGATTCTATGCATTTAGATAAAGTTTTAAAAGGAGTAGAAGTTCCAATAATTACTTATGGTATAAAAAATGCTTCAGATATTAAAGTTAAAGAAATATCTTTAATAAATGAGAAAAGCTTTTTTGGCTCTGAATTTACTACAACTGGATTGATAGATGATACATTTAAAATAAGTATACCAGGAGAATTTAATGTATATAATTCTTTATGTTCTCTAGCAGTTATGAAAGCTTTAAACTTAGAAACTGGTAAAATGAAAGATGCACTAATAAATGTTAAAGTCAGAGGTAGAATGGAGATATCTCTAATAACCTCAAAATTTAAAGTTTTAATAGATTATGCTCACACTGAAGATGGCATGAAAGAACTAGTGAAAACATTAAGAGCATATAATCCTAAGAGATTAATTAGTGTATTTGGTGGTGGCGGTAATCGACCTAAAGAAAGAAGATATAATTTAGGTGAAATAATAGGTGGATCTAGTGATTTATGTATAATTACCGAAGATAATCCACGATTTGAAAGCATCGAATCCATTAATAGTGATATTAAAGTTGGATTAGATAAAGTAAATGCAAAATATATAGAAATAGAAGATCGAAAAGATGCTATTGAATATGCTATAAATAATGCAGAAAATGGTGATTTAATACTCTTGGTAGGAAAGGGTCATGAAGAATATCAAGATGTAAAAGGAGAAAAAAAATACTTTAGTGAATTAGAAGTAATAAAAGAAATAAAAAATAAAATGAATTTAGAAGAGTAAACTCTCTTCTTTTTTCTTTTAATATGTTATAATAAAAACAATATAAAAGAAAGTGAGTAAAAAATGAAAAATATTAAAGAAAAAATATATGGAAAAATTGCCATCAGTAATAGACATGTTCATTTAACTAAAGAATTATATGAAGAATTATTTGATGAACCTTTAACAATGAAAAAGCCAATCAGTCAAATCGGAGAATTTGCAAGTAATCAAACATTAACTATAAAAGGGCCAAAAGGAACAATTGAAAGAGTAAGAGTAATGGGTCCATATCGTAATTATAATCAAGCAGAGATATTAAAAAGTGATGCTTACATATTAGGGATAAATCCACCTGTTAGAGAAAGTAGTGATTTAGAAGACAGTGAAACAATAACTTTAGTAACAGATAAAAAAGAAATAACCTTAAAAAACATTTGCATAATAGCAGAACGCCATGTACACATGAATGAGAAAAAAGCTAAGGAACTAGGATTTAAAAATGATGATTTAGTAAAATTAATTGTAAATAACGATAAAGGCGGTGAAATGGAAGCTTTTATTAAGATTAAGTCTAACGGTTTTTTTGAAATTCATATAGATCGCGATGATGCCAATGCTTTTTTACTGAATAATGGTGATGAAGTAGAAATTCGTAAAATATAAGAAAAGAGATAAAATATGAAATGGAAAATAGGAAACGTCGAAATAAATAATCAGCTTGTTTTAGCTCCTATGGCAGGAATATCAAATACATCATATCGTAAAATAATAAAAGGAATGGGTGCAGGTTTAATATATGCTGAAATGGTTAGCACTAATGCTATAACATATGGTAACGAAAAAACTTTTAATTTACTAAAAATGAGTGAAGAAGAAAGACCAATAGTTCAACAAATATTTGGTAGTGATATTAAAACTTTTGTAGCTGCTGCTAAATTAATAGAAGAAAAAATGCATCCAGACATAATAGATATTAATATGGGATGTCCAGTTCCAAAAGTGGCAGTACGAGCTCAAGCTGGCAGTGCTTTATTAAAAAATCCTGAAAAAATTGGAGAAATAGTTAAAGCTGTTGTCAAAAGTGTAAATGTTCCTGTCACCGTAAAAATAAGGAGTGGATGGGATGAAAAAAACATAAATGCTGTAGAAGTAGCTAAAATATGTGAAAAAAATGGAGCTAGTGCTATAGCTATTCATGCCAGGACTAGAAGTGAAGGATATAGTGGTAAAGCTAATTGGGATATTATAAAAAAAGTAAAAGAGAGTGTTAACATTCCTGTTATTGGTAATGGGGATATTACAAGTCCAATTTTAGCAAAAAAAATGCTTGACGAAACTGGGTGTGATGCTATCATGATAGGAAGAGGTGCTTTAGGCAATCCTTGGATATTTAAACAATGTTTAAAATATTTAGAAAATAATGCCATAATAGAAGAACCAACAAATAAAGAAAAAATAGACATGATAAAGGAACATTATAGACTTTTAAAAGAGGATAAAAATGAACATATAGCATTACTTGAAATTAGGACACATGCTTTATATTATTTAAAGGGAATGCCTGAATCAAAAATATATAAAGAACGCATTTGTAAAAGTAAAAATGAAGAAGAATTTCTAAATATTTTAAAAGAATATGAAAATTTTTTAAATAATAAAAAATGAAAAGGTTTACTTTTCATCTAATAATATTTTAGCCACTTTATTAATGGGACCAGCTCCAATAGTAATAATTAAATCATTTTCTTTAATATTTTTCTTTAAATAAAGAGCAATTTCTTGATAAGTAGGAATGTGAATAACATTCTTATTTTTTTTACTTATTAAATCCACTAAATCGCTTTCTTTAACATTCCAAATATTTTCCTCACGAGCAGGATAAATATCACATATTATGATATGATCAAACTTTTGTAAGACTTCTGCAAACTCATTTAAGTGTTCTATAGTTCTACTATATGTATGAGATTGAAATATAGCCCAAGTTTCATTATGTTTAATTTTTTTAGAAGAATTAAAAGTTGATAATATTTCTGTTGGGTGATGTGCAAAATCGTCAAATATATGAGCTTTATTAAATTCTCCAAGATATTCAAATCGTCTACCAACTCCAGAGAACTCTTTTAAAGCTTTTTTGATAATAGTTTTAGAAATATTATAGTTTAAAGCTAAACTTATAGTAGCTAAAGCATTTAAAACATTATGATGGCCAAAAACACTTAATGAGAAAGTTTCTAAATATTCATTATTAACATAACAGTCAAAAGAAGGATAACCAAAATCTGATATAGTAATATTTCTAGCTTGAACATCTGCATTAATATTTTCTATACCATAAGTAATTGTATTATTTCTAAGTTTTAACAATTCACTAGTATTTTTATCATCAATATTTACAACCAAACAACCTGATTCTGGTA